>ONWQ01000306.1 GCA_900321565.1 uncultured Eubacteriales bacterium | reverse complement strand
GCGGAAAGCCGGCCGACCTGTTCGTTGATCCGCGTAAGCATCCGGTTCTGACGGTCAAACGCCTCGATTTCCGACGATTCCTTGCAGAACGCACGCAGGACGCGTACACCGGTGAGGTTTTCCCGGGTCAGGCCCAGCAGACGGTCGAGCGCAGCCTGAACCTTTGCAAAGCGCGGGATGCTCAGAAGCATCACGCCGAAGACCACAAGGCTCAGGACCGGAATGGCCACGGCAAAGATCCATGCACTCTTCGTGTCAATGGTGAATGCCATGATCATGGCACCGAAGACAATGAACGGACTGCGAAGAAGCAGCCGGAGCGCCAGGTTCAGACCGTTCTGGATCTGGTTGATATCACTGGTCATGCGTGTGATCAGGGTATCCGTACCCAGTGTATCCAGCTCACGATAGGAAAGCTTCTGAATATGATCAAACAAGGCCTGCCTCAGGCGCGTGGATACGCCCACACTGGCTTTGGCAGAAAGCCACTGAGCCGTGAAGGAAAAGGCAAGCCCGATCAGGGCCAGAACAATCAGAATAAGGAAGTTCCGGGTAATCAGGCCCCTCTGATTTCCTGCAATGCCTTCATTAATAATGCCGGCAACCACCAGCGGGACCAGAAGATCCATCAGGGCTTCGGCAAGCTTCAGCAGGGGAGCCAGCACACTTTCCTTCCGGTATTCCTTAAGAAACCGAAACAGCATCTTCACGCAAACACCTCATCCGTGATATGAATTCCCACAAAGGGTATACCAGACAGACGGAAAAGACAAGCGTGATTCTTGTTCAGCATAGAATCGGAATATGGTTCGGCTGAGCAAGTCAGAAAAAAAGTAAAAAATCGCTTGACATAATTAGAAACATAGTGTACCATACAACTAGTGCACCAATACAGTAAAGGAGGATGCACATGGATTTCAATCCGATGATGCCGATCTGGCTGCAGGTAGTGACTGCCATCAAGCATGATCTGGTCTGCGGAATCATACAGCCGGGCAGTAAACTGCCGGGGGGCAGGGACCTGGCTGTGAAGTATTCCATCAATCCGAATACGGCAGCCAGGGTCTATCAGGAACTGGAAAAGGAAGGAATCTGTGAGACACGTCGGGGACTCGGAACCTTTGCAACCGGAGACCCGGACAGGATTGAAGGCCTGCGCCGGACCATGGCGCGGGATGCAATCACAGGATTTCTCAGAGAAATGGAGCAGCTTGGGTATTCGCATGCCGAGTCCCTGACACTGCTCACAGAGGAGGAAAACGCACATGCTGGAAAGTAAGGATCTGACCAAGGTATTCGGGAACAAGACAGCTGTGGATCATGTCAACCTGAAACTGGATGCAGGGCATATTGTTGCCCTGCTGGGACCGAACGGCAGCGGAAAAACGACATGGATGAAGATGGTAACCGGGCTGATCAAGCCGAGTTCAGGCAGTATGCTGTTCCGTGGAGAACCGGTCGGTCTGGAGAGCCGGAAACACATTGCCTATATGTCCACGGAACCCTATTTCTATACCTGGATGACGGTACGGGATGTGGGGAGGTATTACGAAGACTTCTTTGAGGATTATTCCGCACAGAAGTATGAAGCGCTGCTGAGGAAGATGGAGCTGGACATGCAGATGAAGACAAAGACACTGTCCTCCGGCATGATGGCCAAGCTGAAGATCGCCGTCACCCTCGCAAGGAATGCGGATGTCTATATGCTGGATGAACCCTTTAACGGGATCGATCTTCTGGCCCGGGATGAAATCCGTGCATCCATTATTGAAGCAGCGGGCCCGGATAAGCTTCTGATATTGTCCAGCCATCTGGTGGAAGAGATGGAAACGATTGCAGACCAGGCAGCCTTCATGCATTCCGGCCGACTGGTGGAGAAGCGGGATCTGGAAGAAATGCGCATGACAGACGGAGTATCCATGACGGACCGGTACCGCGCAATCTACGGACATGTGGAGGGATAAGGCATGAAAAACCTGATGAAATATGAGTTCCGGAAAACCTGGGGAACCAAACTGATTATTCTCGGACTGACGGTATTTCTTGAAGTGGTATTCCTTGCAGCTCTTTTCCTGAATAAGGAAGATATTACCGGGCTCTCGGCCATGCTTCTGACGCTGCTGGCCATCTTCGGGATTATGTTTGTGGGCATCCAGAGTGTGATTACCCTGCACAGGGACATGAATACCAAACAGAGCTATATGCTCTTCATGACACCCAACAGCAGTTATAAGATCCTGGGCAGTAAGATGCTGGAAAACGGTCTGTCCCTGATTGCTGCCGGCGTATTCTTCTATGCACTCGGTTTTCTGGACATCGTTCTTCTGCTGGACCGGTACGGTGAGCTCGATCAGCTGTGGAAGCTTTTCCGCCAGATCATGGAATCGTTCAATGCTGAACTGGAGCTGAATGCCAGGTCCATTGCCATATTCCTTCTGAGTATGGTAAGCAGCTGGTTCTGTACCCTGTCCACAGCATACTTTGCGGATATTGTTTCCACGGCACTGCTGAACGGAAAGCGGATGAACGGGCTTATGAGCTTTGCACTCTTCATTGTGCTGAGCCTTGTCACAGGCTGGATCCAGCGGCAGATTCCGGGCAGTGTGGGCGTGACGAACATGCTGCTGATTGAGGCCGGGATTTCCCTGATTCTGTCCATCGTCATGTACTATTTCTCAGCCCGCCTGATGGAGCGGTCTCTGAGTGTGTAACGGATGTGATCATGGCACGAAAAAAAGCAGGAACTGCATGGCTCCTGCTTTTTTCGTGGCTTCATGCCGGTTCCTGCACGGAAATCGGATGAATCTTTTCTCAGATCGTAAGAGTATGCACCCTCTGGGCCAGCCGGTCCAGCAGGCCTGCCACGCGCCGGATGCGCATCATTTTTCTGGCACTGGTATCGTCCTTCATCTCAAGGATCAGTACGGACAGGAACCGGACATAGCCAATCAGCGCGATCGAATCCTGGATGGCCTGCATGCGCTCAGGTTCTGTTTCCCCGAAGTAGGCTTTCAGGATCTCAAAATAGATTCGCGCCGCGGTTTCCGTACTGAAACCATGGAATTGCATGGAATTGTCGGGATCATCTTCATTGAAGGCAATATAGCTCATGAACAGACCACCAAACTCAAACACAGGGTTGCCGGTGCAGAGCGTATCCATATCAATGACCATCAGGGTGCCATTGGAATCCATGATATTCTTCCAGTGTGCATCTCCATGCAGAAGATGCAGATCCTCCGGCACGGCAAGGAGCAGTTCACGGATCCTCCGGAAGGTTTCCGGACGAAGCGCATCCGGGAAACTGTCGAGATAGCCGAGGCAACGGTCGCGTATGGCGGGAAGCGTTCCGGGCGCTGTATCCAGTTCATGGATTCCATGCAGGAATTCAGCATAGCGTACGGCAAGTGCAGGGATATTCTCAGGTGACTCAATGACCAGATCGGTCAGACTGTGTGCATTGACCATTTCAAATACGGCACCATAATCGTCACCGACGCGTACCATGTCGAAAGGAATGGCTGTGGGAATACCCTTCAGGAAGGCCTGCCGTGCTCTGTTGCGTTCGTTCTCGATCATGGGGAGCATGCTGTCTCCGCCTCGGTATACCTTAACCACCGTATCCTCATTCAGACGATACACCGTGCCGAATGCACCCCGTCCGATCACCGGACATCCGTCCACAGAGAGCTCACGGGGTTTCCTCTGGACCTTCATCAGACTGGTGAATCCGGTAATATCAAAAATATCATAAATCTCAGCATTCACGTTCTGCACGGAGAATGCATCATTCCCGAGTGCTTTGGCAAGCGACATGACGACCCGAAGACCTGAGCTGGATATGTATGTCATGTGATCCGCATCCAGACAGACCGGAAGTCCGGGATGTTCTGCAATCAGCTGTTTGATTTCAGTATCAAAAGCAGCCGAATTGGTCGCCTGAATGCTGCCTTCCGGAAAAACTCTGAGTATGCCACCGTCTGTCGTATACTTCAGACTCATATAGTTCCTCCTGATCAGAAATGGATACATTGCTGTCTGTGTCTGACTGAAGTATACAGTTTTTTTCTTCTGCCTGCAACTTTTCTGAAGAGCAGCGTATTCGAAGAAAAAGCATGACAGAAACGCACCGTCACGGTATAATCATTCGAAGAACACGGACACAGTATCTGTCGATATTCTGTCAGGAAAGCCAGGAGGTCAGATGCCACGATGAAGCTTTTTTCTGAGGCCATGCCATTCTACAGGGCGAACTTCCACTGCCATACCACATGTTCTGACGGCAGGAAGCCTCTCGCGGAAGCCATGCAGATCTACCGGGATGCCGGATATGACATTCTTGCCATTACGGACCATAAAAAGCTTACTGTACCGGAGCATGTACCGGACGGGCTTCTGTGGATGCCGGGGATTGAGCTGGACTACAACCGTGCGGGTATCGTGACGCACCTGGTCGGGCTCGGCATGGATCCTGCAATCGAGCAGGCCTGGGACCGGTCGGGAACCCCGCAGGACGGGATCGATCTGATTGTGCGTATGGG
>ONWQ01000009.1 GCA_900321565.1 uncultured Eubacteriales bacterium | reverse complement strand
TACCTTGACTGTCACAGTCCAACAACATTGACATTTCATCATATGATATTGAAATCGTCACCTGTGATTTATTTGACTTAACTATCGACAACATAAAGTCAGTCAAACGATATCCCTTGTCCGGTTTACTCCTGCTTCTGATTATTGGCGTCGATGAATACGTTGTATCCGCATAATCTGCAAAAAACAACTTATCAGGATACTCCGTCAGACGTTCTGCCATAGGAATATAATCATAATTTGTATTCGTTTTTACCACAATGTTGTTGTTTGTAATCTTTTCTCCAATTTGCTCCACCCATTGAATATAATCAGGAATATTACGATATTTACTACTCCAAACCTTTGATCCACTACTGTATCCAATCGTTATATTTTCAGATTCTCCACCCGACAAATCACTTGCTTTGCAGAACACATGCCCCGCAGAATACATTTTTCCGGTACTAGGATCAATTGCATCACTGACATTAGAACCCGCCATTATCCTATAAGCTTCTCCAGATTCACTGTATCTGTTCACCATCCCAGAATTATAAATTTCAAATCCTCTAAGATTTCCAAGTACTCTATTCATCTCAGATTTAGGAATTTTTTCATATTTCTCGCAGAACACTCCTGCCAAACGATCATATGTTTTTTCCGTATGTGTTTGTGAGTATATGTGCAACAAGCCCAGCGTCTTCTGATGATGGATAATATATAATGTATAGAATTTATTAATCTTATATTCTGCGCTCATCCATAAAGGTGATACATATTCCAGACCGATACCAATTACCGTATTGTCTTCTTTGTTGCGGTGCACACGTTTTCCAACATTTAACTCCTCAGGGAAATCCGCATCAATATCAAAGCCCTTTACCTTATATATTCTGTCATGGCAATTTAGAGTAACTGCCTGGAGAGGAATTCTATCCTCATCCGTTTCATCCGTGATCGACTGTAAGCTTCTGAAATATCTCCTATCTTCCTGCTCCTTCTGATTCTTATCCTCACTCATATTAATAATCATTTCTTGCCAAATTGCATCACTGGCAAACAAACGATTATTTTCTATTTCGAGATCTTCATTCTCTGCCGCAATAAACTTAGCCTTTCCAATATTCACAGCGTTGGTACGCGCAAAACGACCAACAAACTGGAGTGTACTGGCAAGTGATTTATGCGGAGCATGAACCGCGGCAATTTTTAGATTTGGAAAATCAAATCCCTCCCCGAGCATATCCACACATATTATTCCATCGAGGTTGTGGTCTTTTAGTTCCTGAATATATTGTTTTACTTTTGTAATGCTCATGGAACTGTCTATTCGCCTAAGATTCAGACTTGTATTATCCTGATAAAGGTGCTCCAAGTACTCAGCATTATCCTTAGAATCCGTCCTCACCATAAGGTAGTGTTCCAATCCTTCCTCGCGGTCGGCAAGAAGCACTTCTTCTGCTTTTTTAGCAATCCGCAGATCTTTATCACTACCATCCTGAACAGCGACATATTGTATTTCGCCAAAGATTCCGTCTTTATACGCCATCGAAAGCGGATAATCATAGACAATTTCGCCCTTAATTTCTTTACGATCCAATCGAAATGGTGTCGCTGTAAAGAGCACATGAGTTGCCTTATCTATATTGATTAGTATTTGCCGCCATGTTTTTGCTGGTGTATGATGAGCTTCATCAACTTCAACAAGCGTTATCATTTTCTTAGCCCACTCTGTTTCGCTCAAACTCAGAGCACACTGTGGAGTGGCTATAATAACGTCTATTTTCTCAAGATCCGGCAACATTTCTTCTCTAAACTTATGGAGCATTTCATAAACTGCCGGTTTCTTCATTGATGGTTTGAAAACATTAGCCCTACATAACGTCGATAATTCTTGAAAATCCTCAGTAATCTGTCCTCTAACCATTACACTCGGAGTTACAACGAGTACTTTATTTTTCCCAAGCACATAGGGAGTCATCATAAGAACAGCTGTTTTTCCCGCTCCCGTCGGCATAACTGTAATTGCTGCCTGTTTTGAATTCATAGTGAAAAAGGAGGCAATGGCATGGATTGCTCCAATCTGCGCATTTCGCAGCCCCTGATGCTTCTCAGAGTCCTTGGGATATGTTATGTATTTATAGTTAGATGAAAAATATCTTCCCATAACTTCCTCACCTTTTAAGTATCAATCGGCATTACCGACATCTAAAACACGGCAAGAATTTTTCCTTCTACGTAATATTCTTTAGAGTCAATTATCTTATATAGTTGCCCCCAATAGACAAATACTCCTCATTGCAGTGACTTTCAATGTATTCCCTGTCGAATTCTACGTTGGAGATAAGTTTTATCATCCCACCGCTAATCAGAGGATGGCATCCTTCGGGCTAACCAACAGATAGTCCAGCATCTTATAGTTGGCCATCAGAATATCGGGTAGATTGTTCAGCAGTGTCTCATGATCCGTGATGACGCCCTGTTCTGACATCATCCGCACCGGTGTTTCCTCTTGGCTGCCGACATACATGCCAACACGCACGTTGCCGCGGAGCTCATTGCAGTGATAGATCAACTCCGCAATTCTCTTCGTCTAGTCGGATACCAAAGCATTCATCGGATAAATAATCAGAGCCTTGATGTCGCGCTCTCTGCGATGCTTATAGCAATACTCCAGAATCGGATATAGGAAACACTCTGTCTTACCAGATCCGGTTCCCGTTGCGACCAATGTCGCCCTTCCATCATCACCTGTCAGCCGTTCAAAAGCTTTCTGCTGATGGACATAGCGAAGAATATTCCGGATGAATGGATTCAAAACAAGTAGGCGTCTGCGATGCTACACGGAAGGGAAGACGCACAGCAACCTAGGGCTCATGATAAACTGAGTCCTTCGTAGCAAGCAGCTTTTCTACGGAGCCCTTGAATGGCTCGTTGGTCATCGGAAACGTGGTCTCAATATAATCCCCGATGCCTTTCTCTAATTGCTTTGCAAGTATGGATGGTAACATACTGCACGCCCTCCTTCGCTATTACCGAATGTTTATTATATAATCCTTAATCTTTGCGACGCATGCGCCACATTTTATCAAAAAACATTGC
>ONWQ01000017.1 GCA_900321565.1 uncultured Eubacteriales bacterium | reverse complement strand
GCCTCATCAATGGAATTATCCACAATCTCATAGACAAGGTGATGAAGCCCGCGCACATCCGTGGAACCGATGTACATGCCGGGACGCTTGCGCACGGCTTCCAGACCTTCCAGAACCTGAATCTGGTCTTCGCCGTAATCCTCAGTGACCTGTATGGCCTTTTCAATCTCGTCCGCTATTGTATCGTTCTGGTTAACAGAGGAAGCAGACACCACATTCTCTTCCGGTTTGATCTGATCTAGCATAAATCCACCTCAGCTGGTTGGCAGTCCCGTCCGGACGGGATCTGCAGAAAGTACATCAGGATTCGGATGCCGGGTCAGGGCGTCCACGCCCTCCCGCAGCCGCCGCAGCAGACTGCGCATGCCGATATGGCTGTACAGTGCCATGACGGAACCGTCCCCGTTCTCTCCGGTACGGACCAGAACGAGTGTTTTGGGATGATCATCCAGTTTCCGGACACGCCCGTGCTCTGCCAGTTCGGCAAGCAGCGCTTCCGTGTCCCTCTCCAGTGGCTGGTCCAGGGGAAGGAGTGCAATGAGATGGCTGTCGTCCACATAGTGGTTTCCGCCAAGATGGAAAATCACGCACATTCCCCCCGTTTCAACCGGTCCGAAATCAGCCGTTCCGAATCAATTAATTTTACCATATTTTGGGCTTTTTTGGAAGATCTGACGCAAGATTTCGTGAGATTTTTCCTGTGCTTTCCCGTCGAAACGAATGTTCGGAAACTGACCAGAAAAGACAAAAGAGATGCAGAATTTGTGGAAAAAGGCGCAAAAGAATGAGGTTCCCCCCTTTTCAACCGGGGAAAGGTATGCTAGAATGCCTCTGATGATCCTGTCTATGTAGGTACAGCACCCCAGAAGTATGGGTGATGATCATGATTCTGTTAGGTTCACCTGACCGGGTCGTGCTTCCACCAATCAGGGGTCAGGAAAGAATTGGAGGAAATGTCATGATTACAGCAGGCGATTTTAAAAAGGGTATTACGGTTGAATGGGACGGCGGCGTCTGGACAATCGTTGATTTTCAGCATGTGAAGCCGGGCAAGGGTGCTGCCTTTGTGCGTACCAAGATCAAGAATGTCATGACCGGCGCTGTGGTGGAACGCAGCTTCAACCCGACAGACAAGATGCCCAAGGCAATTATTGAGACCAAGGAAATGCAGTACGTCTATAATGACGGCGATCTGTACTACTTCATGGATAACGAGACCTTCGAACAGCTGCCGCTGAACCACGACCAGGTGGAAGATGCCATCTCGTTCGTCAAGGAAGGCACCAATGTGACGGTCCGTTTCTTCAAGGGAAATGCTTTCTCCGTGGAAGCTCCGAACTTCGTCGCACTGGAAGTGACGGATACCGAGCCCGGATTCAAGGGTGATACTGCAAGCAATACCTACAAGCCCGCAACCGTGGAAACCGGCTACAGCCTGCAGGTGCCGCTGTTCATCAATACCGGCGATATGATCCGTATCGATACCCGTACCGGTGAATACATGGAGCGTGCATAAGCAGTACGGTCCGAGACTGGCGGAGGTTGTATGAGCAAGGGAATGCAGAAGGCCATGTACCTGAAGGGACTGGTGGAGAATACCCCACTGGACCCGAAAGATCCCCGGGACAAGCTGATCCTGGTCCTGACCGAAGCGCTTGAGGAGCTTGCGCAGGAAGCGGAAGCGATGGACAAGCGTTTCCAGGAAAATGAAAAGGTGAATGGCGAGATGCGCGCCTTTATGGCCGGTCTGCTCGCGCACGCCGGGGATGAGTTGGATGATGATTTCCACGATCTCTACGATGACGAAGACGAGTATGACGAGGACGAGGATCCGGATTTTGCAACCTTGGATGATGACGAAAATGAGGAAGAGTCGGATGATGACATCCCGGATTCTTCATCGGATGATGATTTCCTCAGATTCCTGCGTGATCTCGCCAGAAAAAAGTAATCCGGTCACAGGCCGGACCATGGATAGATTCTGCGCAAGGACTGCAAATGCAGTCCTTTTTTCGAGGGTCCTGAAACAGGAGGAAAGAGCCCTATGGTGCGTGAGATTGTACGGGACCGGGTATTCCTGTCCATGAAGTCGGACACTGCGGACGAAAAGGATCTGCCTGCGGCCCAGGATCTCCTGGATACCCTGCGTGCTCATGCGGACGGCTGCATTGGCATGGCCGGGAACATGATCGGGGTGCGCAAGTGTATGCTGGCGGTCGGTCAGCCTTTCCCGCAGCTCATGCTGAACCCTGAGATTGTGCAGTGCAGCGGCCCGTATGAAGCGGAGGAAGGCTGTCTGTCCCTGGACGGTACCCGGCGCGTACTGCGGTTTAAGACCGTGGAAGTGCGGTATCAGGATATCCGGTGGCAGTGGCACCGGAAGACATACAGCGGGATCATTGCTGAGGCGATCCAGCATGAAATCGACCATATGAAGGGGATTCTGATCTGAAAAGCGGAATCCGCCTGCGCGTCCGGAAACGGCCGGGCGTTACCCGTCGGCAGTCTGCATGCAGAGTCCGACCGGCTACAGATGAAGAGGGGATACGAATTGCCAATCCGGGATTTTTGCTATGACGGTTCCAGAAAGATTGCACTGAAGGATGTATGCACCCATGCAGGCGGTGCGAGAAACCACAAGGCGGACATGGTGCGCAAAACGGAAGAGAACCTGCTGCGCGCCTGTGAACTGCAGGAAAAACTGTATGCCGCCGGCCGCGAAGGGCTTGTGATCGCGATCCAGGCCAGGGATGCTGCAGGGAAGGACAGCCTGATCAAGAAAGTGTTCTCCACCCTGAACCCTGCGGCGATGGAAGTCCATTCCTTCAAGGCACCGAACTCAACGGAACTGAGCCATGACTATCTCTGGCGGATCCATCAGGCGCTGCCGCCACGCGGTAAGATCGGGATCTTCAACCGCAGCCAGTATGAGGATGTCCTGGTCGTCAGGGCGCATCATATCGAACGCACGTATCGTCTGCCGCCACGGTGCATGACCGATGATTTCTTTGAGAAACGCTATGCTCAGCTCAGACACTGGGAGCGGTATCTGTATGAGAACGGGTACCGGATGGTGAAACTGTTCCTGAATGTGTCCAGGGAAGAGCAGAAAGTGCGGTTCATGGAACGCATTCAGCGCGATGACAAGCACTGGAAACTGTCCACTGCGGATGTGATGGAACGCGCGTCCTGGGATGAGTATAACCGGGCGTATGAAGACTGCATCAACAAGACCGGGACCCCGGAGTGTCCATGGTATGTGGTGCCGGCAGACACCAAGTGGTATACGCGCTATCTGGTCAGTGAGATCCTGGTGCAGACGCTTGAGGACATGAAACCGGAATACCCGCCCCTGAACCCGGAGGATGCAGCGCGGATTCCGCAGATTCTGGAACAGCTGGACGCAGACCGCAGGTAAGGCTTGCCATCCGGTGCATGAATGTGTATACTGCATATCGCGGCCTGACCGCGGGTATCAATGGAGGAGGAACAAGATATGGAAATCACGAAAGAAACGACCATGGGCGAACTGCTCATGCAGGATATGGGTGTTGCAGAAGTTCTGATGCGCTGCGGTATGCACTGCGTCGGCTGCCCCTCGTCTTATGGTGAGTCCCTGGAAATGGCGAGCATGGTGCATGGACTGAATCCGGACGATGTGCTGGCTGAGGTTCAGGAATACTTCGACACCAAGGAAGCCTGATTCAAGTAAAAAAGGATGCGGCATTGACTGCATCCTTTTTCTGTGTCCGGAAGTAGGAAGAAAAGAAAACTGCAGAGGGTTCCCCGAACCCTCTGCAGCGGAAACACTCAGGCAGACACCGGAAGGGAGGCCGCAATATCACGTGCAACGGCAATCCCGGTGGCACTGGCCTGCATCAGACCGCGGGTAATACCGGCGCCATCGCCGATGGCATACAGTCCTTCAATCGCGGTCATGAACCGCGGATTGACCAGGATCTTGGATGAGTAGAATTTGACCTCGACACCATAGAGCAGGGTATTCTTGTCATAGAGACCGGGCGCCAGATGATCGAATGCCTTCAGGGCTTCCACAATGCTGGTCAGGTGCCGGGACGGGAGCACAAAGGACAGGTCACCCGGGACGGCCGTGGTCAGTGTGGGAATGGTTGTGGACTTCTGAAGACGCGTGTGCGTGGTACGTCTGCCCTGCAGAAGATCGCCCAGCCGCTGTACCATGATGGGGCCGCCGGTGAGCATATTGGCAAGCCGTGCGATATGCTGACCGTACTCAATCGGCTGATTGAAGGGCTCGGTGAAACGGGTGGAGACCAGCATGGCAAAATTGGTGTTCTGTGTGCGCAGGCTCTGGTCTTCATAGCTGTGACCGTTGACCACAGCAAGCCCGGACTCATAATGCTCTTCGGAAACGACACCGCCGGGGTTCATGCAGAAGGTGCGGACCTTGTTCTCATAGGTGTCGGCATAGTAAACCAGCTTGGCTTCATACAGATGCCGCGTGAGATGATCCATAATGCTGTTGGGAACCTCGACACGCACGCCGATGTCCACTTCATTGTTCTGTGTCCGCAGACCGAGCGCTTCGGCCTGGCCGGCCAGCCATTCGGCACCGCCGCGGCCGGGGGCAACGACGACGTGATCGGAAAGTGCTGTGAACTCCTCACCATTGCGCGGGGCCATGCGGACACCGACCACTTTTCCGTTCTCGACCAGGATATCCCGGGCTGTGGTCAGTTCCATGAACGTGGTATGTGTTCCGGAGACCAGGGCGTCATGCATGCCGCCGAGTACACGGGCGGCATTCTCGGTACCGAGATGCCGGACAGGGCAGGGGATCAGGCGGATATTATGCCGTGTGGCCTCATAGGCAATCTCGTCCACTTTCCGGTCGTCCAGGCCGTGAACTGCGGTCGGTGCGCCGAACCGGAGATAGATCTCGTCTGCATGGTGAATCAGTTCCATGGCTTTCTGATGGCTGACATATTCGGCAATATGCCCGCCGACATCATCGGAAAGGGAAAGCTTGCCGTCCGAGAAAGCGCCGGCACCGGCCCAGCCATGGACGATCCCGCAGGGCTGGCAGTGCACGCATTTCCCGGTCAGGCGCGCCGGGCAGGAACGATTGGCAATGGCGCGTCCGGTGTCCACGATCAGTACATGGCTTTCCGGCCTCAGAGCCGTCAGTTCCAGTGCGGTAAAAATGCCCGCAGGACCGGCACCAATGATTATGGCGTCATATCGGGTGGTATTCATACTTCAGGATCCTTTCTATACATCGGGTGATATCACGGTAAGCTGCAGCATGTCACTGAGCTGCTGAGCCTGGGGACGCATGGACAGTGGGAACTCTGCCCTGTAAAGGCATGCAGATGACTGAGCATACAGGGCGAAGTGTTCAGTATCCTCCAGAACCAGAGCGCGCAGACCGGACAGCGTGACCGGTACTGTGGAGTGCAGCTCCAGAGTTCCCCTGGGCAGCGCATCATAGCTGTCTGCAGGCGTCACACTGCTCAAGAGCACGGCGCTTCCGTCCGGCAGTGTATACTGCAGCTGAGCAAGCCGTGCCAGTGTGTTCCCGGCCTGGACATCCTGGGCAAACCCGCTGCGCAGTGTCCAGCCGGCATCCGGGTCTGCACAGAGCATGGCCCCCGGGAAGGAAGCCATCAGCTGCGGGAGCGCATCGGCGTCGGTCAGGGTAAAGGCAGGCGAGGCGGAAAGCACGGTCTTCTGACCGGAAAGCGTGTCCTGCGGGGACATGATCAGGAAACAAAGGTACAGCACGATCATGGCCAGAATGGCGAGCAGCAGCCGGAAACAGAGTTTCAGGCCATGAGTGAACGATCGGAAAACCCTTTGCACGGCAGCCTCCAAAGAAAAAGACGCGCGGCATGCGCGCGTCCCTGTCGGATCAGAATTCGCAGTTGAGAGGGGTTCTTGCGTACGGGATCACGTCACGGATATTATCCACACCGGTGAGATAGATCAGCAGGCGTTCAAAACCCATGCCAAACCCGGCATGTGTGCAGCCACCATACTTTCTCAGGTTCAGATACCAGTACATGGCATCCTTGGAAATATTCAGTTCATCCATACGCTTTTCCAGCAGCTCATACCGGTCCTCGCGCTGGGATCCGCCCATGAGCTCGCCGGCACCGGGGACCAGAAGGTCAACGGCGGCAACGGTTTTCCCATCATCGTTCTGATACATGTAGAAAGCCTTGATATCCTTCGGCCAGTTATAGACAAAGACCGGGCTGTGGAAGTATTCCTCCGTGAGATACTTTTCGTGTTCCTTAGCCGTGTCCTCGCCGTACTTCGGCTCAAACTGGAACCGGTCCTTGACTTCGCGCAGGATCCGGATGGCTTCGTCATGCGTCACGCGGGCGCAGTGGCTCTTGGCCAGTCCTTTCAGCTTTTCAATCAGACCACCGCCGGTGAACTTGTCCAGGAAAGCCAGCTCATCCGGGCACTTGTCCAGAACGGTCTGCACAATATACTTCAGGAATTCCTCTTCAATATCCATCAGCCGGTTCAGATCACAGAAGGCGATCTCGGGCTCGATCATCCAGAATTCCGCAGCATGTGTTTTGGTATTGCTGTTCTCAGCACGGAATGTGGGGCCGAAGGTGTAGATATTGCTGAACGCCATGGCAAAGGTTTCGCCTTCGAGCTGGCCGGTCACGGCCAGGCTGGTGGGCTTGCCGAAGAAATCCTGGGAAGGATCCGCACGCTTGTCCGGCGGCAGTGTGGTAACTGTGAAGGTATTGCCGGCGCCTTCTGCATCATTGGATGTGATCAGCGGGGTGTGCACATAGACATAGCCGCGGTCCTGGAAGTAGGTATGGATGGCCATGGCAGCCACGGAACGGATGCGGAAGACGGCCTGGAAAAGCCGGGTGCGGGGACGCAGGTAAGCGATCTCACGCAGGAATTCCACACTGTGGCGCTTGGGCTGAAGCGGATAATCCTCAGGGCAGTCACCCTCCAGGGTAATCATGCTTGCCTGGACCTCAGGCGTGGTCGGATCTTTATAAGAAGGCACAACCTTTCCCTTTACGGTGATGGCCGAGCCGATATGCAGCTGCGAAACGCGTGCGAAATCTGCGATGGTTTCGTCATAGACCACCTGCGGATTCTTGAAACAGGTTCCGTCATAAAAATCAATGAAACCGATATTCTTCTGCTTGCGGTGATTGCGGATCCAGCCCTGCATGCAGACTTCCTGACCGAGCAGCTCGGAAAGATGCTCCTTAAGATAGCGAGTGGTAATGACCTCCATTGGTCTTTCCTCCAGTTTCATGGCTGTTGAATAAGCCGAATCAGACTTTGCTATGATACCACACGACCCGGGCAGGCGCAAGGCAAAATCATTCCGTGCATTGACGCGGCTGCCGGTTCGTGATACGATCGCCGCGAAATCGGGGTGACAGGTTTGGCAACAGTGAGAATGACGGAGGGTGCAATACCGCAGCATCTGATCCGGTACGCCGTACCACTGGTGATGAGCAATATGTTCCAGCTGACATACAATGCGGTGGATTCCATTGTGGTGGGCAGGTTTGTAGGGAAGGAAGCACTGGCGGCAGTAGGTACATCCGGACCGGTCATGAATCTGTTCGTGCTTGGCATATCCGGCGTCTGTGTCGGTGCTTCCGTGATCATGTCCGAATTTTTCGGGGCCAGGGATCTCAGGAATGTACGCAGGGAAATGATGACAACCATGGTTTTCGGTGCCGCAGCGTCTGTTATGGTATGTCTTGTGACCTGGCTGCTGATGCCACTGCTGCTGAAGCTGTTGATGGTGCCTGAGGCCGTGTACGGGATTGCATCCGACTATCTGAAAATCGTGCTGACCGGGATTCCGCTTACATTCCTGTACAATGCAGCGGCATACACGCTCAAGAGCATGGGTGACTCCAGAACCCCGCTTGTGTTCCTGGCTATCTCCTGTGTGCTCAACGGGATCCTGGACGCGCTTCTTGTAGGCGTGTTCCGCCTGGGTGTGGTCTACTCCGCAGTCGCCACGGTGATCGCTCAGCTGCTTTCGTGTGTGCTGAGCCTGGGGTACATTGTGCTCCGGCTTCCGGAACTGCGTCCGCACCGGGAGGACTGGAAACCTGACCGTGTTCTTCTTTTCCGCACGCTGCGCTATGGCGGTGTGACCGCTTTGCAGCAGGCATGCCAGCCCATTGGCAAACTGCTGATTCAGGGCGCAGTGAACAGCCTTGGCGTGGATGCCATGGCCTGCTTCAATGCAGTCGGACGTCTTGATGACTATGCGTGTCTCCCGGAACAGAGCATTTCCAATGCCATATCCACATTCCTGGCTCAGAACCGGGGCGCGCGGCATTTCCGGCGCATGTATGAAGGCTTCAGGACAGGTTTCTCCATGGAACTGATCTATGGCGTGCTGATCGGAATTGCAACTTTTCTGCTGCGCAGACCGGTCATGCTGCTTTTCATGGACGCGTCGCAGAGTGCTGTTGTGGATCTGGGCATGCAGTATCTGCTGTGGATGAGTGCTTTCTATATTCTTCCCGGAATGACCAATGGAGTGCAGGGATACTTCCGGGGTACGGGACAGATGCATATTACACTGCTGGCAACGCTGACACAGATCAGCATAAGGGTTATCTTTGTGTTCCTGCTGATTGCTCCCATGGGCATTCCTGGTATAGCCGTTGCATCCGCTGCGGGATGGCTGGCCATGCTGGCGTGGGAAATGCCGAAGGCATGGAAAGAACTGGCGGTCTGGGGTAATGACAAGGAAGCCATTGCCAGACGATAGATCAGAAACTCCTGTATGGAAGACCATGAACTGGTTCGGCTGAGTTCCCGGAAAGCAGTCAGCCCTGAGAGGGTGTATTTCATGGGTCCCTTCATTTCTGGTATAGCCGAGCAACTGGCTATGCCGTTTTTCTGTTTCGGCGATGGCTATGATCTGCCTGCTGAACCCACAGGCTGAAATGCGCTTCTTGCGTTCTTCAGTCATTTCGACCTGAATCGAGCCAAAGGGGATTCGCCTCCAACTGAAATATGAATTGAAAGACTTAATGCAAGTAGAGTAAATGCAAGTTTTTATAAGGGATTTCATGGAAAAGGTAAATGCAAGTTTTCCTTG
>ONWQ01000503.1 GCA_900321565.1 uncultured Eubacteriales bacterium | reverse complement strand
TTCATCACTGGAGTCGAAGATATACCAGAAAGGTGCATTGCCGTCCTGGATCATGTCAGAAGCAGTGTAGTCCAAGACATCCCAGCCTGCGCTGGCGGCTTCATTGGCAAAGCGCACACCATTGGCATTCACGCCCAGCTGGCCATAGATGGACAGGCCTGCGCTGTTTGCAAGAGCGGGATCAAAGGTCGTACCGAACAGAGGTGTGGAGAACACGTCAAACGTGCCGGCACCGACTGCCAGCGCCATGAGGAAACCGTCGCCGGTATGGCCGACAGCACTGGTGGGCACAAGGCCTGCGCGGTGCAGTTTCGGGCTGTACTTGGCTACGAGTTCCTCATTCTGGGAGATACCACCGGTGGTCAGGATGACGGCCTTGGCATTGAAGGTGATCACAGCATCCGCGGTCTCTGCCTTGGCACCGGTCACATTGCCGTCCGCATCCGTGATCAGTTCTGTGCCCTTGCACTCGGTGATCAGCTGAATGCCCATTTCCTCAGCGCGTGCGGCTTCCATCTGGATCAGTCCGGAACCGCCGCCATTGGCCAGGGCCATGGGATAGGTGCTGGAGGCAGCATAGGGAGTGGAATCGAACTGGATGTTATTGGAAACCAGCCAGTCGACGGTCTTGCCGGATTCGGCCAGAACACTGCTCAGACGGTCATAGTCCGGGTATCCGCTTTCCACACCGCTGACGGCCATGTGCTCTTTCCAGTATGCGAGTACGGCTTCCAGGCTGTCGCTTTCCAGACGGTTGTCCGCGAACAGTTCGGAGTCCACACATACCAGGATGCCGCCGGCCAGGTTGGTCGTGCCGCCCACAATGGGCATCTTCTCAATCATGGTCACTTCCACACCGGCTTCCCGGGCAGACATGGCTGCGGCATAGCCCGCAACGCCTGCACCGATGACCAGTACATCCGTGGTCATGGTCTCTTCCCGCTTTTCAATGGGTTCGGCTTCCTGTGCAGCGCCCAGATAGTCATCCGGGTTCAGGCCCGCATTGGTCAGGGCTGCAGCCGTGGCTTCCAGGATGCCGTTACTGGTCAGTGTGGCACCGGCAACGGCGTCCACTGCCAGGCTGTTGTTTTCCACAATCCGTCCGGGGATCGTTTCCACAGCCGGATCACAGATCCCGGCATCATCCGTGCAGTTCGTGACTTCCACAGCCTCGATCTCACCGCTGTCGGCGACCGTGACCGTGACCTCAATGGAGCCTTCGCCGTTCTTACCGGTTCCGGTCCCGGTTGCGGTCACTTCAGCCAGAGCCGGTACCATGCTCAGGAGCATGCAAAGGCTCAGAAGCATTGCAAGAATTCTTTTCATGTTTTTTCCCCCTTTGAGTTTTCCTTTTCAGGCAGTAATTTATATTTATCACGTTCATTTCACCTCGTCAAGAGGCGCAGACGTATACCTGATTCAGCAATACACTTGAAGCACCCCCGCTTACGGCGTCGCCTGCAATCTGCGGATTGTTGATGTTGGAGTCTTATCTCGCTAAATGGATAAAAGCTTGTCAACTCACCGAGAGCAAAATATAATATAGAAGGTAAATGCAGCAGACGCTCAAACAAACCCATTGGAGATCACGAAAATGAAGAGAATTCCCGTTATACTGGGCAATGCGCTGATTGTGCTAGCAACACTGACTTTCGTGATGCTGTACGCTGGCAACCAGCAGCATCAGATCCTGGAAGCACAAACAGATGGTTTTATCAATATGACAGTAGCTATGGAGCACGTGACCACGAATTATCTGATTGGTGAGCAGCGGGTCTGTGACAGCTGGGCCAAGCATATCAACGCCGGCAGTATGACAGCAGAGGAAGCCGTGGAGTTTCTGGCCTCGTCCGTTACAGATGAAAGTTTCATGGCGCATGTACTCTTTGTGGATAACGACAGACTGACCGGCGCCGGGATGTCCACTATGCCGGAAGATCCTGACTATGCACCGGACAATCTGACCGTGGACTACAGAAACATTGATCTTTTCCCTGATGGCATATCTGCTTTTTTCAACAGCAGTAAAACAGTTTATGTAACCCGGACCTATAACAATCCTATCAACGGAAGACGTTCCATAGCCTTCTGCAACCAGATCAGATTAATGGGCCCGGATCATAAAGCACAGACAGCAATACTCCTGCGGATTATTCCCGAGTCTGCATTCAGAACGGAATGGGCATTCCCCACCAACGACTATAAGGATGCCGAGATTGCCCTGCTTAACGCGGCCGGAGATTATGTCATCAGCGGGGAATCCTTCCAGAGTACAAATTTTTTCGAGTTTTACCAGTACTATAATGACCGGAGCAACGCTGCCCGGGATCAGCTGACACGGGAACTGACCGGAGATACCGGCAGCTTTGAAATGAATTTTTCTGTTCAAGAGCGCTGCATCGTCGCGCATACACGGGTCAACTCTACAGATGACTGGATTGTGGTCACCATGGTTCCGCTGCGTTCTCTGGCGGCAAAAAACACGGACTGGACACTGGTCGTCATGGTCTCCACAGGCCTTCTGCTCCTGCTCCTGCTGAATCTGAGCCTGCTGTGGAGAGCAAATCAACAAGCCAGGATTGCCGCCGCTACTGCCGACCGGGCCAGCCGGGCCAAGACGGACTTTCTCTCCACCATGTCCCATGACATCCGTACACCCATGAATGCCATAATCGGACTGACAACCATTACTGAAAAGAACATTGAGGACAACAGCATCGTCAGAGAAAACCTGCATAAGATTAAACTGGCCAGCAATCATCTGCTGACTCTGATCAATGATATTCTGGATATTTCCAAGGTCGAAAGCGGCAAACTGAATCTGAGTCCGGCTACCTTTTCCATTGTGGAATGCGCTGAGAATCTGGTGAACATCTCCCAGCCGATGGTGAAGGAGAAGAATATTGACTTCAGCTTCCGGGTCAACCACTTCGATCATGAACACCTCTACGCGGATCAGCTGCGTCTCAATCAGATCTATATCAATCTGCTTTCCAATGCAGTCAAATACACACCACCAGGCGGCCGTGTCTGGATCAACATGCAGCAGGCACCGGGCAGCACGGATAAAACTGTACGCCTGACCTACGTGGTCGGCGACACCGGCATAGGCATGTCACCCGAGTTCATGGAACATATGTATCAGCCTTTTTCCCGTCAGACTGACAGCCGGGTCAACGCGATCCAGGGTACCGGGCTCGGGCTGGCAATCACAAAGCAGATGATTGATTTGATGCATGGAACCATTGACTGTCAGAGTGAACCTGGTAAGGGTACTGTGTTTACCGTGAACCTGGAGCTTCCTCTGGCTGATATGAAGGAAGAAGAGATGCTGCTGGAGCCGATGCAGGTTCTGGTAGTGGACGATGATACGGTTCTTCTGGAAACCGCAAAGGATACGCTCCGCTCGATCGGCATTGAGGCGGATGTCGCAAGCAGCGGTGCCGAAGCATTATCAGTCCTGACCGGCGAAAAGGCATATCGTCTGGTGATCCTCGACTGGAAAATGCCGGAGATGGACGGTATTGAGACTGCCCGTAATATCAGGGCAAGGATTGGCGAACATGTTCCAATCCTGCTCATCTCCGCCTATGACTGGTCTGACCTTGAGGAAGTCGCCCGGGATGCCGGAGTGAACGGCTTCATCAGTAAGCCGCTGTTCCGTTCCACCCTCTATAAAAAGCTCAGTGAGCTTGTGGGCAATCCGGACAAAGCAAAGAGTCCGGAAGAAGACAATTCCGACATTGCCGGGATGCACATTCTCGTAGCAGAGGACAATGATATCAACTGGGAAATCATCTCCATGCTCCTGCAGATGCACGGCATCACCAGCGAACGGGCAGAGAACGGGCAACTGGCAGTAGAGCGTCTGACACACGCACAGAAGGGTGAATTCAATCTTGTATTCATGGATATTCAGATGCCTGTCATGAATGGTCTGGATGCGACAAGGGCCATTCGCAGCCTGCCCGACAGTTCTGTGGCATCCATCCCCATCATTGCCCTGACTGCCGACGCATTCTCAGAAAATGTGACGGAGTGTATTGCTGCCGGAATGAACGGACATATTGCCAAACCCATAGACATGAAACAGGTACTCAAGGAAATAAGAAGAATCAGGGAGGTTGAATCATGAAACGTTTGAAGAAAATGCTGTGTGTGCTTATGCTGCTGTTACTGGCAGGAAATTCTGTCCTGGCTGAGACTGCAGGCTTTGTACCGACGCTGGATACCAGTACATCGCTTTCGCTGCTTATCGCAGGGCATTACGACAACTTTGAAGCCATCGAAGCCGAGTTTGAGCTCTTCAGGGAATACTATCCCAATGTGAAGCTCAGGTATGAAAAGATTGATGATTATAAAAACAACATCGGGAAAGCGCTGCGTCTGGGCGAGGAGGCACCGGACATTTTCTTCACTTATCCTTCGATGGTGGGGCCGGAACAGTTTCAGCGCGTTTTTGATGCGGCAGAGAATCTTGCCGATCCTGTTCTGAACCTGAATCTCAGCAGTATTCGAAGCCATCTGCTGATGCAGAACGAAGAAGGTCAGGTATTCATGCTGCCCATCTACTGTGAAACCTACGGTATGATGGTAAACGAGGATATTTTTGAGAAAGAGCATCTGCAGGTTCCCGGAACCTATGACGAACTTGTGCAGGCCTGCGAGACGCTGAAAAATGCCGGTTATTCCAGTCCGGTCATGGGTTTCAATGGCAGCAATTTCCTGCTTTATCCACTCTTCTTCCCGTATTTTCTGGCTCAGATCCGCGGGAATGAGACCGCGATTGCAGACCTGAACAATATGGTCCCCTCTGCCGGAGAATATATGCGAAGTGCCTTGGAACTGGCAGCGGACTTTATGAGTCACGGCTATATTGACCTGGACGCCTGCAATCTGCTGGACAAAGACTACGATCCTGTCATTCTGCGGTTTTTTGAGGGCGATGTACCTATGATGCTGGCCAAGGGTGGTACTGTTTCAGGCACCGAAAAGCGCGAAAGCCGCTCAGAAGCCTTCCAGGCACATCCTTTCCGCTACAGTTTCCATCCGGTACCCTCCACAGACGAGGGGGGCTATTTCGTGGATATGGTATCCATGGGCTTCTCCGTCAACCGCTACAGCCAGAAGCTGGATATGGCCAATGAATTCATGCGTTTTCTTGTGAACACGGATGCACTGAACCGCATGGCACGGGCCAAACGCATGGTCACCCCGTGCAAGGATACATCACTGGACGCTGTCTATGCCGCATTCGGTGAGCTGCCTGCAGATCACATTATCAATCTGGTGGAACTCGGGCTGGCAGATGCTCCGGATGCACAGGTGCGGAAAGCGGGCTGGCAGGTAAGCAACGGCCTGATGACCGTTGACGAAGCTGTCTCTGCATTCGGATGCATAGAATAAGGCTGTTTTTCCTGATCCGTCATGCATACCCATGGTACCGGAAATCAGGCGATTACGTCGAAGCATTGGCCTGCGCACAGGAAATTTTGAATAAAGAAAAAAAGTACTTGCAGTCCGGCCTCATTCATGTTACAATTCTGCCTGCGGCTTGGACCGCTCATTGCATACGCGAAAGAGGTGAAATCGCAATGAAGGAAAAAATTCATCCCCAGTACGGCAAATGCA
>ONWQ01000076.1 GCA_900321565.1 uncultured Eubacteriales bacterium | reverse complement strand
TTGCTCCGGCCCTGTCCGTGGCCCAGGATTTTTCCATCCTTGCTGACGACCGCCTGAAATTGCGGATCGTGCGCCGGGCCGGTCTGCCCTGTGATTGCATAGGTTGGACCATCGCCGCCATCCTTTTGCAGGTATTCCTGCAGCAATCCCTTGCTGTCCTGCATGGGGCGATGGACTTCTTCAGGCTTTGGCCAGAAATTCCGGACAATCCGTCGGGCTTCCTCCATGCCTCCGTCCAGGTATACCGCGGCAAGCACGGCTTCCATGGCATCACAGAGCACGGAGGGCTTCTCGCGGCCACCAGTGATTTCTTCACCATGGTCCATGATCAGAGCCTGTCCGATTCCGAGATTCCGAGCTACCTGACTGAGGGCGGCTTCACAGACCAGAAGTGCGCGCTGATGTGTCAGCAGGCCCTCCTGATCAGACGGGTGGGATGCATACAGCATATCGCTGACCACCAGCTGCAGTACGGCATCACCCAGGAATTCCAGGCGCTGATTATCATTCTTTCCCATGGAGGGATGAGTGAGTGCCTGCCTGAGAAGCGATTCATGTCTGAAAGTATAACCCATGGTTTTCATCAGAGTCTGCATGGTTTGCATGATGTTTTCTCCGTCTGCGGAAACGCCGGCTGCCACAGGGCAGCCGGCGCCGGTTCTTACTGATGGCTTTCGATATAGTCGACCACGTTGCCGACGGTCTTCATTTTCATGATCTGGTCATCTTCGACCACAATGCCGAACTGATCTTCCAGGTCCATGATCATGACCATGATATTGGCGCTGTCTGCGTGCAGGTCATCGATCAGACGGGAATCACGGGTAATGGTGCTTTCATCTACTTTCAGCTGCTTGGCGATCATTGAACGTACGGTTTCAAACATGTTCTTCATCCTCCTGTAGAACTTCAATTGTATGGCAGCCCGCATGGCGGGATTCTGCTCAGGACTGAACCAGACCGTCGACACCCCGTGCAATGGTTCCCGGGACATCGGCATCAATAATACGGATGCACTGACGGATAGCGCAGGCGAACGCATGCGCATTGCTGGAGCCATGTGCCTTGACCACAGCTCCCTGGACACCGAGCAGCGGCGCGCCGCCGACTTCGGTATAATCCATGGCATGCTTGACTCTGCGGAATGCCGGCTTTGCAAGAAGTGCACCAATCTTGGACCGGGTATCGGCCATGATCTCTTTCTTGATGATACCCATCAGGGAACCGGCAACCCCTTCCATGAACTTCAGGACCAGATTTCCGCTGAAGCCATCACATACCAGAACATCTGCGGCATTATTCGTGATTTCACGTGCTTCCACATTGCCGACAAAATGATAAGGTGCCTTTTCCATCAGAGGGTATGTCTCCTTGACCAGGGCGTTCCCCTTGTCAGACTCAACTCCGATATTGATCAGGCCTACCCTGGGCTCTGCTATATTCATGCAGTCGCGCATGTAGATACTGCCCATGAGGCCGAACTGCAGCAGATAGTCTGGTTTGCAGTCCACATTGGCACCGCAGTCTATCAGAAGAGACCCCTGATTGATTCCATTGGGCAGGACAGGCGCAAGTGCAGGACGTTCAATCCCGGGAATCCTTCCCAGACGGAACATCCCGCCGGCAAGTACGGCCCCTGTAGAACCGGCTGATACAAACCCGTCTACCTGATGCTCCCGCAACTGCAGCATACCGATGACTGTGGCAGATTTTTTCTTGGTTCTGACACCCATGACCGGACTCTCATCATTGGTAATGACTTCAGGTGCATCAACCAGTTCGATGCGATCCCGGACATCTGCTGCATCCTTCAGCAGTGGTTCCACCTGAGACAGATCTCCGGCAAGGACTACGGACAGCTGAGAATGATTCCGTAATGCTTCCAGTGTGCCGTCCACTATGGCCTTCGGAGCGTTGTCACCGCCCATGGCATCCACAAAAATTCGCATAGTTCCTCCTGTGATCCCGGAGTATCAGGCATATATCTGCTGCCTGCCCGAAGATCGCCTCATTCTAGCATCTTGCCCTGCTGAATGCAAGCAAAAAAACAAAAGACAGGCCTGAGCATGTCAGGCCTGCGGAACCGGATCAGTCCAGACTGCGCCGGAAGTGTTCTTCAATGGCTTTTTCCAGGGCTTCCACTATGATTGTCAGTGTTCTGATGCGTGCATATTTTTTGTCGTTGGACTCGATAATGAACCATGGTGCGTATTCAGTGCTTGTTTTGCTCAGCATTTCATTTACTGCAATCTCATAGTCTGCCCATTTTTCACGGTTACGCCAGTCTTCATCCGTGATTTTCCACTGCTTTTCCGGTGTGTTCTGTCGCTCGTTAAAGCGGGCAAGCTGGGTTTCCTGATCAATATGAATCCAGAATTTGAGGACAACAGCGCCCCATTCGGTCAGCTGACGCTCGAATTCATTGATCTCATTATAGGCACGTTTCCAGTCTTTCTCACTGCAGAAGCCTTCCAGGCGCTCTACCATGACACGGCCGTACCATGTCCGGTCAAAAATGCAGATATGTCCGCTGCGCGGGAGGCGAGTCCAGAAACGCCACAGATACTGCCGGTTCAGTTCATGCGGTTCCGGGGAAGCAATGGGATGCACGTCGAAGCCGCGCGGGTCCAGAGGATAGGCCACTCTGCGGATATTGCCGCCCTTGCCTGCGGCATCCCATCCTTCATAACACAGTACAACCGGGATTTTTTTCTGATAAATGACGTTATGCAGTTCACTGAGCCGGTTCTGAAGCCGTTTCAGTTCCTTTTTATAGGTTTCGTCATCCAGCACCGGTGAAAGATCGACATCGGCCAGCTTGGGCATTTTGAGCAGCGGGAATTCTTCATCAAACGGTTCACCGGTGTACCGGCCGTTTTCCAGGGCTTTGTCGATCTTACGCACCATGAGTTTCATGGCATCGCGCACGGCGGTCTTTCTCCGGCTGCCATCAAGAATATGCCAGGACACAAATTCCTGAGTTCTGTCCATGAAATCGTCGTAGGTTTCCAGGAACCGTTTGTATTCTCTGTGCTGCCACAGATCCTCTGGCGTGACACGCCATTGCGTTTCGCTGTTTGCTGACAGGGCTTCCAGTCGTTCAAACTGTTCGTCTTTTTCGATGTGCAGGAAAATCTTAAGCACCAGATACCCACCGTCCCTGAGCTGGCGCTCAAATTCGTTGATGGAGCGGATCCGGCGTTTGTATTCTTCCCTGGTGATTTCTCTGCGCAGGTATTTGCGTACAGCGCTTTCCATCCACCCGGAGTCAAGGAACATGATTTTTCCATTCTCCGGTATTGCAGTGGCATAAGGATACAGGAACGGATACCGCATCTCCTGTTCCGGTATGACAGCAGGACTGACCACGTTATAGAACCGGGGATCAATCTCGCTGATGAGTTCCTTGATCAGACTGCCTTTCCCAGCAGCCGCCCAGCCCTCAATCAGAACCAGAACAGGCAATTTCTGATCACGTATTGTCTGTTGCCGGGCAAGCAGATGTTCCCTGAGTTCCCGGATCTCCTGATTCAGTTCTTCCTTGTCTTCCGATTTCTTGCTTTCAAAGTTTTTCAGCATACTGCCT
>ONWQ01000343.1 GCA_900321565.1 uncultured Eubacteriales bacterium | reverse complement strand
GCACAATATACGGTGAAATCCTTTTCCATTTCATGCCGGCAGGGAACCATCCCGAATGATCTGCCGTATGGTGTCCGCATACCGGTCCGCGTGACGCATGGAGAACTCACCATGCCTGTATCCTTTCAGCCAGTGCAGCGTGCAGTCCGGGCACATCCTGCAGATGGTTTCGGCAGAGTGCCGTATCTTTCCTGTTTCGCCTGTCCCGGCAAAAACATGAATCTGTGCAGAGGATGCCCGGAGCGGATCCTTCAGGGCATAGGCTGTATTGGCTTTCAGAAAAGCAATCATGTCCTGCCTGCGGATCCGGCAGGTATCCCGGTAATACTCCTCAAAGAGTTCAGGCTTCATGTGAAGAGAGCCGAACTGCAGCCTCGCAAAGCTTCTGTTCCTGATCAGCCCGTAGCTGCTGCCAAAGGCCGGTGCGATCAAGGCATGGGTCAGCCTGGACGGAATGACGGATGCACTCTCGACCAGTGCAAAGGAACAGATATCCTTGCGCTGAGCAAGCATTTCAAGCAGAACCTGTCCGCCAAGAGAAAGCCCGCCGATCAGCAGAACCGAGCCGTTCAGGTGTTCGTCAATGAAAGAAATGATCCCGGAGGCATTGTCTTCAATCGATGTGAAGGGGCGATCGCTTCCGGCATGTCCGTCCAGAACCGGAAGAATGACATGGTAGTTCTCCTGAAGCAGCTCTGCCGTTTCCCGGTAGTTCCACCAGGATAATCCACCGCCGTGAAGCAAAAGAATCGTTTCCTTCTGTTCCGGTCCATATTCCTGATATTTCATGGTTTTCTCACCTCACCCGGTCCCGGTTCTGTTCGGCGTCATCTCACTTCATCTCAAGACAGGCTAAGCGTCTTGGCGTATCTGAACTGAATGATATCACCCGGAGCGGTTTCCGTAAAGGAAGCCAAAGGCCCAATTGATCAGCAGATCGAAGCCGCCATGGTGTTCGTCAAAAAGCATATCAACCTGGGTTCCCGCATTGCGGATGTTTACCGGGAGGACATTTTCGAGCTGCCGATGGACAGCGTTCGTGAGCTCATCTCCAATGCCGTATGCCACAGATCATATCTGTCTCCCGGTTCCATCCAGGTTGCGATCTATGATGATCGTTTGGAAATCACATCCCCTGGTAGGCTGAGCCCCGATCTGACCATCGACCAGCTGATTGAAGGCAATTCCCGCGTTCGTAACATTGCCATCGGCGCGGCGTTTCAGTACATGCACATCATTGAACGGTGGGGCAGCGGTATCCCACGCGTGTTTGAAGATACCCGCATGTATGGCCTGGGCGATCCTGAAATTAAGGATTTCGGTACTTCCTTCCGCATCAGTATCCACCGCAAGCCCTTCAATATCGACCCGTTCGGGGTTGTTATACCCTCAAGAGAGGTCAAAAATGAGGTTCAACATCAAAGTTCAGCATCAAATGAGGCTGAACATGATGCTAAAGTAAGAAGTTCAGCCTCAAATGAGGCTCAAAAACAGATGATAGATACGCTGCTTGCCTTCCTGCCGGAAAAGAGCCGCCCACGTGCTAGCAGAATTCTGGATTGCATGATCCGCAATCCTCATAGCACCGCTGTACAGATCGGAATAGAAATTGGCCTTTCCAAAGCCACCGTGCAGCGTGCGATTGATGGGATGAAAGCAACCGGCATTGTTACGCGGCAAGGCAGCAACAATGGCGGACAATGGAAGATTCATTGGAGCATGGCACATAGTTCGTAGCTTTGTAGGAACGGAAGGAGTTCCATCATGACACTGGAAGAGATACCAGACAGCTGATTGACGTACAGCTTGAGCAGTCTGGTTGGATTAGCCAAGATTTATGCAGTCTGAATCCTATGGCGTCAATCGGCGTTGTTGCAATCTATATCGATAGCCCGGTACCTGCTGTTGCCTTCGCAGGAAAGCTCACCAACGGTCTTCCGTTCCAGGTGTGTAGCAACATAGTCCATGCGAGCAAACAATGACCAACTGGGTGGAAATGAATCCAGTCAGTGCACCATGATCGATCACCGCCATGGGAAGGTATCCGCCGGCAAGCCTGAAGCACGACTGTTCAGGATGCACTGGGCAGTATTCCACGGCATGGGTAATTATCACATCATGGTGTCCGGGCTCGTAGTACTTGCTCCTCTTACCATTATGCTGCTTGGACTTATGACCATGAAAATTTGGCGTCCAGGTCTTGCGGGCAAGACGTCGTCGCAGTACCGCTCATTCCGCAGCACGTTGCAGACTCCGCCCTCCAGCCAGCGAATGTTCGGCTTGCCGTTCAGCTTCCGCTGACTGATCTCACGCTAAAGTTCTTTCAAGATGGAGGCTATCGCCATAATACTGCTGCCGTTCAAAAGCATGTAGTACATGAGCCGTACAGTCTGCACCTCATTCTCGTTGATCTGCAGCACCTTCTTATGGCTTCTGTGACCGTCAGGCACCTCTGTCCGCGCATACCCCAGAAGGGCAGGCGTGATAAATTCAGCAAAACCGGCTGCATCAGCTGCGCCCGGCTGGCCGAGTATGCCGCCATAAAACATTTCCCTGTTTCAATACTCCAGGAAAACCCGTAGTGCTAAAGTTCAGTGCCGAACGGAATGACCATCGGCACTGTTTTTTATTTCCCGACATATTACAATTTATATAGATGATCAGAGCATTTTATCCACAAAAGATTTTGGGTCGGAAATCTGATAATTTCAGTAAGCGTTTCATGAAAATGAGGGGGGTTGTCCCATGAAAAAGCTATTTGCGATCCTAATGGCTCTTTTCCAGATCCTCTGCACCCTGCCTGCGATGGCGGAAGGCGAATCCGAGGGCATCTTGCAGGAGCTGCTGTCTGCGGCCACGGTCGACGAACAGCTGGCGGCACTCTGCAGGATCTCGATGGCGGATGCCGCCGGGATGGACCAGACCTCAGACCTGAATGTCGAGCCTGCGGGAAAACTGCCGGAGGAATGGATTCCGGATGTGGAGCACGCCGAAAAAACCAATGGAATGCCGGAGGCGCTGCGTGACGCGCGCTTCATCGTTGTGTGCGATGACTTCACGACGGACGGGAGCTTCATGGGCCGCACCCTTTCAGGCAGCTTTATGACGCACCTGCCGGAGGCAAACCGTGCTCGGTCACTTGCAGATGCGGACGCTGTGCTTTACATCGTCCATGCCTATCAGCGGCGGGGCGATTATATCGGCGAAGCCTACAATCGTACGTACACCCTTTACGTTGCGGTGCCGGACGAAGGAAAGGTCTGGAGAATCGCATCCACAGGCACCACGCCGCCTTACTCCGGTATAGGCGTGCTGGCGGGAGAACGCCTCTCCGTGGCGGAACTCTGGAAGCGGTTTGAACCTGCCATACTGAATGCCCCTCTTATCGTCAAATACCCGGAGGGCACGGCCACCTTCCGCATCACCGAAGGCGGCGTATGCATGACCGGCATTACGGGCGAGTTCACCCGGTTCGAGGTTCCTGCGGAGGTGGAGGGCCTTGCCGTGGTGGGCATCGAAAAGATCAAGAGCAGCAAGCTCAAAGAGCTGATCCTCCCCGAGGGGCTGGAATGGATCGAAGGCAGAAACGCCATTGAGTGCCAGTTCCTGAAGCGCATTCAGTTTCCCTCCACTCTGAAGCGCATCGAAGGCGAGGATGTGTTCTGGTACGGCCCCTGGCCGGGTCATCCGCTGGATACCCTGAACTTCAATGAGGGTCTGGTGGAGATCGGCGAGGATTCCCTGCGGGGAACCAGGTCCATTCGCTCCATCACGCTGCCCTCCACGCTGCGCACAGCGGGAACGGGCTTTCTTGCAGATGGCCTCGGCTGCTCCTGGTTGGTTTTGCCTGAAGGGCTGGAAAAAGTGCCCGGACAATTCCTGAGCACATCCGGCTATGTGCAATGCGTCTATATTCCCGCAAGCATTACCGATTTTGCCATGAACGCATTCAACCCTGGCAGCATAACCGTCTACACTCCCGAGGGAAGCCCTGCTTCACGCTGGGCCGAGGAACGAGGCATTCACTGGTGCCCCTGCGACAGTGCCGAGGATATGCCAAAGCCCGAGATTCAACGGGATGGAAACTACGAATATCTGATCCTGAACGATGAAGCCATATTGCTCAAGTATTACGGAAAGGAGAAGGAAGTCACGGTTCCCGATGTACTGGGCGGCGCGCCTGTCGCCGTGATCAAAAGCGCCGCTTTCACAAGGCTGCCCGAAAACAGCTTCTGGGACAACATCCATGTGCTGCGCCTGCCCGATACGGTGAAGCTGATCGAAGCAAACTGTGTTGGCCAAATGAAGTATCTCGAGGCACTGTACATTCCCGGCTCCGTGGAAAAGTGCGTGGGCGCACCCATCAGGGAATGTCCCCAATGCACGGTGTACTCCCCGGCATCCTCTCCGGTGAAGGAGGCCTGCGCGAGCGGGAACATTCCCTGGGTGGAACTGGAGTCGAATTGACAATGACCCATGCCGGTCCGCCTGAAGGCGTTGCTTTCTGCGGAAGTGATGTGCTGCCGGTTGGGAAACTGAATACCACGGCTGTCCGCGTTCCGGGCAAAGCAAGCGCCATGATGCGCGCAATAGCCGGAACATCAAAGAAGGGGCGGTCATCCCATTTACGCAGGGGCCTGACTGTTGTGTCGGCGCCATCAACATGAATGCAGCAAACTATGAAAAAAAGTGGGAGGCGTGTATCCATGAAAAAAACACTTGTGTTCTGTATCGCATTCATTCTGATCTTCGCGTCAGTTGCATTGGCGGAGGAAACGGCGGAATACCGGGATGCATTGTACGCGTTCCGCTATCCGGCGTCATGGAGCTGTGATACCGCCGATAACGGGGATATTGTGCTTGGCTCGCCCGGCAGAGACAGCGCTGTGCTCACCTTTGCCCTCATCAGCGATCTGTACGTGTTTACCGGTGACACTGAGCATGACGCGCCGCTTGCAGAGGACTGGATCACCTCGTACAGCGGCAAAAACCTGGCGCTCTCCGGGGAATATACTCTGATGCAAAGCGGCGAACTGCGGGGAATCAGAGCTTTGGGCTCCTGGCGCGCAACCGGTCAGGAGGCCGTGGTGCTGCTCCTTTCCGGGAACAGGCATCTGATCGGCTTTGTACTGGTCGGGGACGCAGCTATTGCGTTGGAGCAGGATTTCATGGATTCGGTGGAGCTGCTGGGCGATGCGCCTACGGAAAGCACAGAAGGGTATATGCGATGGGAGAACCCTGTATTCGCGCTGGATTATCCTTCGCATTACAGCATGCTGGATCAGGGTACGGCTGTCGCCTTCATCAATCCGGATGATCCGAGCTGCATCATCATGGCCAAAGCCTACTCTCTGGATGTTGAATACTCTGACACTCTGGCGCCTGTCATTGCGGCAAACGCTCTGCCCAAATCCACAAAAGTGGAGCCCAACGCCGAAATGACAGTGATTGGCGGGCGGAACGCTGCGGTGATCCGTGGCACCGTGTCTGCGGAGCCCATGGCCTTCTATGCGATTGGCAGCGGTCGGACAGCCCTGGTACTGATGTTCACCGGGGAGGAAGCGTGTGTCCTGGCGGAGCATATCATCAGCTCCGCTGTAATGAAATAGTCAGCGATAGCGACGAGAAAAGAAGCGAATGATCAGGAAGAAATTCCTGATGCTGCTCTGCATCGTCCTGGTGCCTGCCGGACACAGCAATCTGCCCGAGAAGCTGGAGAAAAGTATATGAGCACCGTTGTCGCAATTGTGTTTGCCTTCCTGACGATCATTCTGGCCTTTGTCCTGATCGTATCTCTCCCTGTACTGGCAGGAAAGTTTTTCTTCCGTTGGTCAGCAAGGGGGGTCAGAACCATCGTTTTCCAATCCACCAGTGCCATCGTTACCTCTGTCGTCACGTCGCTGATCATCACCGGCCTGATACTGCTGGTGGGCCTGGTGTTTCATCAGCAATGGGCATTTTCCGGCGGACTGCTGATCGTCTGCACGTTCTGGATCGCG
>ONWQ01000437.1 GCA_900321565.1 uncultured Eubacteriales bacterium | reverse complement strand
GCAAAAAGCATGCCGCATGGCATGCTTTTTTTATACATGAAAACCGTACCCACGTTATTCCTGCACACGCTCCGGCCTGAAAAGTCGCGACCATCGCCATTCTTCCCTGCGCGTAAGCATGGTCAGGGACAGCAGCTGGCCCCGGTTTGGCAATGGTATGATTGAAAACCAGTCAGGATGCAGGAATACAATCCGGCTCCATGCATCCACAGCCTCCGGGAGTCTTCCATCCCTGCGCACAGCGTCTTCGCAGAGCAGTGCAAACTCCCTGCAAAGAGGCAGTACTTTGGCATCCGGCACGGAGACCATGGACAGGTCTGGTTCTCCGTTCACTTCGGCCATTACAATCCGGTCGGTACAGATGTTTTCCCAGTCCAGTGCACAGCCGCTGTATACCGGATAGTGCAGATAATCAAAGTCGGTCCATATGTAATGCGTATGATCCAGAAATTTTTCCCGGCTGTGCGCAAGGATATGCGCATGGCTCAGCTCGACATACCGGCAGGCTTCATCCCCGCGCAGAACGGCTTCCGTGGGCAGGCCATACCTGCGCTTGAATTCCAGGATATTGGGATGACTCAGAAGAAGCTTGCGTATGTTTGCCGGGTCTGCATAGCATAGCAGCGATACATGCCGGATCTGGATCATCCGCCGGAATGCAGCCAGTCTGACATCATCCAGACCGGTATCTCCCGGCAGCGACAGGAAAGCCGTGACCATAAGCGGTTCAATTGTGCTTCTCCGGTTATCCAAGTTACGGAACATTTCCTGGGCTCTGACAGTCCATGGCACACGCATGGGTACCTGAAGGTCTGCAGTCATCAGGCCTGTCCGGATCATGGATGAAACCGAGCCATCATTCAGGGAAAGGCCGAAGTGGCGGCCAAACTCACGCATGGCAGCTGTGTTCTGCACATGCACTGTCCAGGATTCCAGGGGCATACGCATCCGCAGAAGCGGTGTTCTGAGTGTGTACAGTTCCCAGCGCTGCTCAAACGCCTGCAGGAACAACGGCTGTTCTGTTATAGTTACCTGCTGGAAAAACGCAGCCGGGCCAAAACAGAAAGAAGGATTGAGAAAGGCAGCACGCATGGAACGCGATGCATAATGCAGGGCTATCCCCTGCCTGAATGTCATATCTCCATTCGCGTCCGGGCCATCTGAAGCCACGGGCATGACCGCATCCACACAATCCGAATCAGAGGGCAGCCATCCCGTAAGCACTGCGCGTTTTCCACAGCTTTTCCGCTCATGAATGATCGCCGAATCCCAACCATGGGTAAACAGCATCTGTTCATGCGCCATAAGGACCATATTCTCACCCTGCCAGAAGTCCATACCGTTCTGCCAGGGACTGTCACCGATCCGGTAAAGAATGCTGCCGGTCTCAGTCATATAGGTTTCTTCTTCTTCGGAAGGGAATACCGACAATGTCAGCCCAAAACTGATCCTTTCAGGATGCCTTGCCATGTTCAGGGCATTCAGAACAGTCCCATCCAGTGCCGTATAGGATTGTCCACTCATCAGGATCAAAATGCGCTCCATGTCGACAGCCTCCTTTCTCAGCCCTTGATCTTCCCCTTCAGAAGCAGGGAAATCGTATACAGTGCGGCTGCATAAATCACAATCGCGGCGCCTGCGGATGTGTTCCAGCTATATGCGCTGAACAGGCCTGTGATCCCGCTGACCAGCGCAAAAAGCACACTCAGGCAGGCATGCTGCCGGCTTGACCGGGCCAGATTCCTGGCAGCAGCAGCGGGTAAGATCAGGAGTGCATTGATCAGCATCATGCCCACCCAGCGAATTGATAGCATGACGATAATCGCGACCAGAACCGCGAACGCACACTCGAGAACGCGTGTCCGTACGCCCCTTGAATGCGCCAGTGAATCATTGATGCTTGTCAGCAGCAGACCATTATACATATACATCCACAGTCCGCTTCCCAGCACAAGTGCCAGCAACAGAAGCAGCAGATCATTCGGCGTAACCGCCAGGATATCACCTATGAGCAGTGAGGAATATTTTGCAAACCCGCCGCCCCGTGACAGGATCACAAGCCCGAACGCAACCGATGTGGAGGAGCAGACTGATATAACCGTATCCGCAGAGGTCTGGGCCTTATGCCGGATCAGAATAATCAGCAGTGCCCATATGACGCCGAAAATCAGCATGGCCAGCAGATCACTGCGTATGCCAAGCACAATCCCGAGGCCGATCCCTGTCAGGGCACTGTGTCCGAGTGCGTCCGAGAAAAACGCCATCTGTTTGTTGACCGCCATGGTTCCGAGCAGTCCCAGAAGTGGTGTCAGCAGCAGCACTGCCAGCAGTGCATGCTTCATAAAACCAAACCGGAGTGCTTCCAGAGGAAGCAGGACATCCATCAGATGATCAATCATTTCCATAACGGTGCCCGCTCCCTTCTCTTGCCAAAAACACTGCCAAACTCGGCAGATCCGAAAACCACCTGCGGCGGCCCCTGAACCAGTACGGAACGGTCAAGAAGAATCACCTGATCGGCATACTCATGGACCAGCTTCAGGTCATGACTGACCATCAGAATGGCCATGTGTGCCCCGAACCGCAGTTCATTGACCGTATCCAGAAACAGCCTCTGTCCGTTTTCGTCCACTCCGGAGATCGGTTCATCCAGAACCAGCAGGTCTGGCGCAGGTTCCATAGCCAGAGCCAGAAGAATACGCTGGAGTTCACCACCGGAGCAGCGGCCCAAGGGCCGCATAATCAGACCTTCCGCGTGCACACGTTCCAGGGCTTTCATGATTTTCTCATCCGTTTTTTTGCTGATTCCCGTCCATACGGGACGTTTTGAGAAAGAAGCAGCCATCAGATCCCGGACCGTGACCGGCATATCCCGGTCAAACTCCAGTTGCTGAGGTACATACCCTTTGGTCAGGTGTGGCACCTCATGCTGGTCTCCGTCCTCATGCCGTATACTCCCCTGATAGGGGATCTCGCCCAGAAGTGCGCGGATCAGTGTTGTCTTCCCGGCGCCGTTCTGGCCGATGAGCATAGTCAACTGACCACAGTGAATATGCATGTTCACGTCATGCAGGACTTCCTGTCCGCCTCTGGTTACCGATACATGGCTCAGGTCAATCCGGCAGAGCCTGCATGCATCACGATTCAGCATGGAATCCTCCTGTTACTCTGTTTATTGTTTGCCGGGCATATCCAGCTGACTTGTCTGTATATGCACATCCATCTGCGGGTATGGAATTTCAATTCCGGCCTCGTCCAGTGCCAGCTTGACCGATTCCGTCAGTTCATAGTACAGCGGCCAGTAGTCTGCATTCTTCGCCCAGACGCGGATGATAAAATCCAGACTGCTGTCAGCACAGGCTGAAAACTGAATGCTTGGTTCAGGCTCTTCAAGCACAGCCGGTTTTCCTGATATGGCCCGTGCGAGGATTGCCTTCACTTCCCGGATATCCGCACTGTAACTCACGGAAACTTTCAGTTCCATCCTGCGTTTTCCGTTGCGGCTGAAATTGACGATTGCCGTATTGGTCATGCCGCTGTTTGGCATACTGATCAGGCGGTTATCCGGCGTTACAAGCTCGGTATAGAACACACCCACTTTCTGAATGGTTCCTTCCAGGTCCCCGATCTTCACATACTCATCAACCCGCACAGGCTGCAGGATCAGCAGCAGAAAGCCCCCGACCACGTTGCTCAGTGCGCCCTGCATGGCCAGGGAAATCGCAACGCCTGCAGATGCAATCATTGTCACAACAGAGGTCATGGGTATACCCATGGCATTGGCGGCCGTAAGTATGACAATGGCATACAGCACAATCCGGATCAGATTGTCTATGAATTTCCAGACTGTAGCCTCAATCGGCACACGCTTTTTACGTTTGTCGTACAGCTTCAGTACCCAGTGTACAAGAAAGAATCCGATCACAAGCACCAGCAGGCCACGGAGCAGCTGGACTCCCTGTGTCTTGAGGAATGCTGTCAGACTGTCATAGTACTCAAGCATCATAAAGCAGCTCCTTTCCGGCTGGTCGCATCCGACCTGGCAGGCAAATCAGAGTACCGGACTCTTCCAGTGGCCCTGTGTATGCTGTGAAGCTTCCTGTGCTGATGTGTTCATGACAAAAAAGCCGTGTCTGCCTTCCGTCTGAACTTCCTTGCGCAGGTCAAGTATTCTGGCATCCATGAGTCGGACCATACAGCCCTCAGGCAGACGGACCCGTTCCAGTGGCCACTCCACACCCAGCCGGTCTTTCAGTGTTTTGCCTTTCAGACTGCGTGCATCATTCCTGTCGCAGAGTGTACACTCCGCATGCCCGGTCCTGCAGCCCAGAACCGTTCTTGCCGGGCAATGCTTCAGCAGCATCAGCTGCATGCGTCCGTATGCCGGGACCAGCAGGCTTTCATTGCCATCTGTCAGTTCGCAGACCTCAGACCTGTCCAGTTCCTGGGACAGGACGGCAAAACTGCAGCCCGCTTCCTCAAGGAACTGCCATGCCCGCCTGTTCATGACAGGGATTCCCGGGCCGGCCGCAATCCTGAGCGGCCACTGCAGACCCAGCTGACCCACATTATTCAGCATCACACCGCCCAGATGTTCCTGGTGCCTGTGCACAAAGTCATGCAGCATCTGCAGTGTGTTCTCCTCACAGAACATCGGGAGCATAAACCAGCTGCCGGCTTTCAGTTCAGCCATTCCTTTTTCCAGTGCTTCAGGACGGTAATCCAGGGGTTCCCAGACCGCAAGCGCATTCCCGCAGTCATGAGTGGCTCCGGCTGCATGACTGACCACGACCTTTTCCGGGCACCCATCCCGGTGCGTCTGGTATGCATCCGCCGGTTGTATACATCCCGCTTCCCGCTCAAACGCGGCAATCCGGGCCCGGGTCAGTGCATCCAGCGCCTGCCTGCGCAGCTGGTTCAGTACGGAAACCGGTACGAACGCCTGTTCTGTCCTTACTTTCAGGGTTTCCAGAACAAACGGTGTATCCCCCATTTTGCCCAGACTGCGTCTGGCATCCTCCTCGCTCAGTGCGCGGGATGTCGCGGGCTCCAGAACCGGGCCCGTGACTTCAGCAGAAACAGTGTCATCGGACAGTCTCAGAACAATCTCACGCCCCGGGTATGCAATCAGTTCACCGCTCACCCGGATCTGCGGCAACGGCACAGCCATTGCCTGCCGCAGCTGTTCCGATGACGTCAGACGCATAACGGGATCCCCCGGCTGTACACGGAGCCCTGGCCTCAGCCGCACTTTGGCAGCCGAACCGGCTTCCACGGAAGGCCCGGCATAGATCATTTCACCACCGCGCCCTCCGAACTGCAGTTCATCCTGGTCGTTCAGCTTTTTTTCAAGCAGAACTTCGGCCAGCATGGCATGCACGCTCCGGACCGTTCCCAGCCGGACCCCGGTATGACTCACATGCTCAGGATCAATCACTGCCGCATCTTCACAGCCCTGACTGTACCCGCGCATGAATCCGCCACGCTGGAAAATCTGATCCAGGGCCTCCCTTTCTCCGGGATCCGCTTTCCGGAACTGTCCTGCTTCCAGACTGTCCAGACCATTCCGGTAGACCGACGCCACAACACTCACATATTCCGGACGCTTGAGCCGGCCTTCCATTTTCACTGAGTCAACGCCTGCTGACTGCAGACTGTCAAGATCATCTCTCAGACATACATCGCGCGGGGAAAGCCAGGCACCCTTTTCACCAGAAAACGTATACTGCAGCCGGCAAGGCTGTGCACAGCGCCCACGATTTCCGCTTCTTCCTCCAATCGCAGATGAAAACAGGCACTGACCGCTGACACACACGCACTGTGCGCCATGCCCGAACACTTCAATCTCAATCCCCTGCTCGCAGCAGCGTCTGATTTCTTGAAGACTGCATTCCCGTGCCAGCACAACACGGGTGACGCCCAGTTGTTTCATCAGCCGGACCCCGCTGGCGTTATGAATGGTCATCTGAGTCGATGCATGCACCGGCAGCCCCGGATAACACCTGCGTACCATTCTGAGCAGGCCCAGATCCTGGATCAGGACTGCATCCACATGCAGGGAAGCGAGCATGCTGATAACCTGCATGGCTGCTTCCATTTCCGAATCCTTGATCAGTGTGTTCACTGTGACATGCACCCGGACATGATGAAGATGTGCAAGGGCTACTGCTTCCTTCAGTGCCTGCTCATCAAAATTGCCGGCACCGGCACGCGCGCTGAAAGCACTGTACCCCAGATAGACCGCGTCTGCACCGCAGGCGATCGCTCGCTCTAGTGCCTCCCGGTTGCCTGCCGGAAGCAGGTTCTCCATGATCTTTCCCCCTTGTTACTTCTTGGTTTCCAGTAAAACCGCCTGCTGGCGGTTCGCTTCAGCCAGTGCTTCCTGCGTACTGTACAGTTCGCGGCGCAGCCGGCTGTTTTCGTCCTGGCTCTTGATGACCTCATCAGCCAGTGAAATAACCGCCAGGATCGCACTGGCCTGTACACTCTGATGAGTTGCCGCTGAGATTTCACGCAGGGTCCGGTCTGCCAGTGCTTCCATCCTCTGCATGTACTCATCCGTATCCGTCGACATCAGAGTATAGGCTTTCCCACCCACATGAATGGTTACTTTCCGCTTGTCCATACGCATAGCCTCCTCAGGTTACTGCTGTATTTCTGCCAGGTATCCGGGGATACCGCGCCCGCAGACCTGTTCTTCCGGCGCTTTCCCGGTTTCCCTGCTTATCCCAAAAACGGACCCGGCGCGGCAGGAAAGCCTTTTTCTGCCGCGCCGAAGCAATCAGAGTTTTGTAAACGGATACTCTTTCCCGAATGTTTCCACACGGATGGAAGCAATCACCTGATCCTCATAAGGCTTGTCCCGCATGTCCCTTGGCGCTTTCACAATCTCATCCGCAGTTTCCATGCCTTCTGTAACCTTGCCGAAAGCTGCATACTGTCCGTCCAGGTGCGGGCTGTCACTGGTCATGATAAAGAACTGGCTGCCGGCTGAATTCGGATGCATGGCCCGTGCCATGGACAGCACTCCATACGTATGCCGGACAGGATTGTCCACACCATTGAGCCGAAACTCACCACGGATATGATATCCGGGCCCACCAGTGCCTGTACCGTTCGGGTCACCGCCCTGGATCATAAATCCCGGAATGACGCGATGGAAGATCAGTCCGTCATAAAAGCCGCTGTTTGCCAGTGCGACAAAGTTCCCGACAGACTCGGGGGCGGTTTCTGGATAGAGTTCACCTTTCATGGTTTTCCCATTCTTCATGACAATCTCAAATGTCGGATTCTGTGCCAAAGTTGCTTCCTCCTTCATGCTTGCGGACTACAGCCGCTGCGTTTCATTGTAACAAGGTTCTTCCGGATTGACAAGTTCACTCGCAAAACAGCCGGTGTTTCCGTTCGGCCATTTCCTCCGCGCGTTGCAGATAGACCTCAATATTGGAGACATTCGGTGCGCGTTCGATGTGCCCCTCTTCCGGGTATACACGCTTGGAGATGGCTCCGGCACCAAATGCCAGGATGTGCGTGGTCTCTTCCATCATATCCACATTATACTGACATGCATACCCGGGCAGCGCATACCCGACATTTTCCAGGTTGCCTGTCATATGCTTCTGCCGGTACAGATAATACGGCTTCATTCCCATGCATTCCGCCGTTCTTTTGCCCGCCTGAACCATACTGGCCACTTCATCCACATTGGAGGGGGACACGCCCTCTGTCTGCAGCCGGCTGGTCCGTTTGATCGCCAGGGTATGAACAGTCAGACTCTGCGGCTGCAGTTCCCGGGCCCACGCCAGCGTCTTATCAAACGCTGCGGTATCTTCCCCCGGCAGTCCCGCTATGATATCCATATTAATGTCACTGATTCCGATTTCACGTGCCATTCTGTACGCGTCCACTACCTGAGCCGCTGTATGTGCTCTCCCGATCCGGCGCAGGGTTTCATCATGCATGGTCTGCGGGTTGATCGAGATTCTGGTCATGCCCAGGTTATGAATCAGTTTCAGTTTTTCCCTGTCCAGTGTATCCGGGCGTCCGGCTTCCACTGTCCATTCGTTGGCTTCAGGGAACAGTGTTCTTGCTTCGTTCAGCAGTCTTTCCAGCTGCGCCGCTGTCAGCGAGGTTGGCGTGCCGCCACCGATATACAACGCCCTTGGACGTTTCCCCGCAGCATCCAGTGTTCTGCGTCCGGACCGCATTTCCCTGATCAGTGCATTCAGGTATGGCTCTACCAGGTGCCCATCCCCGATCTCTCCGGATGAGAAAGAACAGTATGCACACCGGGTCGTGCAGAACGGGATTCCAATATACAGGTCTGCCTGTGCGTCGTCCGGTGGCTGCATCTTCTGCTGTGAGCTTACAGTCTCTGCGAGAAGATCCGCTTTTTCCCGCAGCAGGTCAAAGCTTTCCATAAGTCTGTCCGGAACTTCCGCCTCCGGAACGCCCTGCTCCAGGGCCTCATAGAAAAGGCGTGTGGGCCGGATGCCGGTCATTGCGCCCCACGGCGGATGAATCCCGGTCGCCTTTTTCAGCAGCTGATACAATGTCTGGCGACACAACCGGCGGACTGCCCGTTTCCGGTGCAGTTCATCAAGCCGTGCATCCCCTGTTGCCTCCGGTACCGCTACGGACAGTTCATGTTCCGTAGTATGCCAGCGCATATGGCACCGGAAGCAATCAGCCTGTTCCCACACCTTCCAGTCAAACAGTGCCTGGTCTTCAAGCTCCCGGTCCTCCACGCTGAACAGCTGGGATACATGCCTCAGATCCAGGTGCAGGGCTTCCAGGTACTTCCCGATCTCTTCCATCAGCCATGACCTCCCAGAATGGTATAGCGGTCCAGAATAGGTTCCAGCCTTTTCAGCGACTCCCGCATGGCTGTGTCACTGCCGCCCGGCAGGTCGGTCCGGCCAATACCCATACGCATGACCGTATCCCCGGTAAAAAGAAGGGGATCGCAGAGAAAGCAGCAGCTTCCGGGGGTATGCCCCGGTGTATGCATGCACTTCAGTGTCATCCCCGCTTCCTCAATAGTATCGCCGTCTTCACAGAAATGATCTGCGCTGCATCCCGTAACACGAATACCCATCAGCATTTCAGAGCCGTTCAGCCATGGGTCCGTCAGCATGGGGGCATCCTTATGGTGAATCCAGACATGGATCCCGGGCGCTGACAGCGCCTGCAACGCACCGATATGGTCAAAGTGCCCGTGTGTCAAAACAATCGCTGCAATCTTTCGCGGGCCGATCATGTCCAGGATCACATCCGGGTCCTCACCCGGATCAATAATCACACAGTCTTCACGCGCATCCTGATACAGCATATAACAATTCGTACGGATCGGTCCGACACGTACACGTTTCCAGTGCATGCTCACGTAAGCCACTCCTCAGATCGTTTTTTCCGAGTCCATCAGGATTGTGCACGGGCCATCATTAATCAGACCTACCTGCATTTCCGTACGGAACCGCCCGGTCTCCACACGGATTCCCCGTGCACGCCATGCCTCAACCAGTTGTGAGTAAAGCGCTTCCGCCTGCTCTGGACGCGCAGCATTGATAAAACTCGGCCGCCTGCCGCCCCGCGTGTCACCATACAGAGTAAACTGACTGACCGCCAGAATGCTCCCCCCGACATCCATAAGTGAGCGGTTCAGTTTCCCGGCATCATCCTCAAAGATCCTGAGATTCGGAACCTTTTCTGCCATGTATGCGACATCCTTTTCCGTATCCTGGACACTGACCCCGACCAGGACCATGAACCCGTTCCCAATCCTGCCCGTTTCCGTGCCTTCGGACGTCACATAGGCCTCTGTTACTTTCTGAACCACACACCGCATGCTTTTTCCCTCCATATCTCACCAGAGCGCTCTTCAGCAAAAGATCATCGAATCCTGCAGATCCGATGATCTCTGATTTTCCTTCTTTCAGCTGGTCACGCGGAAGACATCCATAACATCGCTTCTGCGCTGCAACTGTCGGATCACACTGTCCATCTGTTCCCTTGAACGCACTTCCAGAACCAGACGGATGGTTGCGATCTTATTCCGGTCCAGGCCGGATGAACTGTTCCGGATGGGCACGCCCATCTCTCCGATAAACGAAGTAACCTCGCCCAGCAGACCCACATGGTCATACGCTACGACCTTGATCGACACACAGAAGGAACCACCGTTCGCATCCGCCCAGGCGACCTTCACCTGCCTTGCCGGATCCCCGTTCAGTGCATTCACGCACTCAGCTTTATGTACGGTCACACCCCGGCCACGGGTTACATACCCGACAATATCGTCACCCGGAACCGGTGAACAGCATTTGGCAAAGCGAACAGGGATGTCCATATCATCAAAGCCTTCCAGGTAAACGCCATTGCTGATATGCCCGCCCGGTTTCTTTGCCGGCGTGTCCTCGATCCTGACTGTCTGCGGTTCCTTGGCACGCTGTTCGTCCATCAGGCGCGTAATCACATAGGACGATGACATCCCGCCATATCCGACAGCGCCAAGAATATCATCCATTTCCTGGAAGCCATACTTGCGCATGATGCTCTCGCACAGCTCCGGTTTCATCAGATCGCCATAGCTCACGCCCCGGCGCTTGCACTCATGCTCAAGCATACTGCGACCCAGTTCAATGTTCTCCCCGCGCAATTCCTTTTTCAGGAACTGCCGGATCTTTGCCTTGGCCTGGGCTGTCTTGCAGATCCGGAGCCAGTCCGTGCTCGGACCCTTGCTGGACGCGCTGGTCATGATTTCCACACGGTCGCCGGTCTGAAGTTCGGTGTCCAGAGGCACAATCCGTCCGTTTACCTTGGCACCAACACACTTATTGCCGACCGCTGAATGAATGGCATACGCAAAGTCAAGCGGTGTTGCACCCTTGGACATGGAGATCACATCGCCTTTGGGTGTAAACAGAAAGACTTCCTCAGAAAACAGGTCTGTCTTCAGTGTATCCACAAACTCACGGGAGTCCCGGGTTTCATTCTGCCAGTCCAGAATCTGGCGTACCCAGTACAGCTTACTGTCCAGTTCAGAAGCTGCCCCACTGCCTTCCTTATACCGCCAGTGGGCTGCAATGCCGTATTCAGCGACACGGTGCATCTCCCATGTCCGGATCTGGACTTCGAACGGGAACGGTATTTTACGTCCGCCTACAACTGTTGTATGCAGTGACTGGTACATGTTGGCCTTGGGCACGGAGATATAATCCTTGAACCTGCCCGGAATCTGATTCCACAGCGTATGCACAATCCCGAGCACAGCATAGCAGTCTTGGACCGAGTCCACGATCACACGGATGGCAATCAGATCGAAGATCTGATCAAACGGTTTGTTCTGCAGTACCATTTTCCGGTAGATCGAATAAAAATGCTTGGGCCGTCCATCAATATCATAGTGAATCTGCGCTTCATCCAGTTTCTGGCTGAGCTCATCAATCACTGTACGGATGCTGTCTTCGCGTTCCTGACGCTTCATTCCCACCTTCTGCACCAGCATCTGGTATCCGTCCGGGTCCAGATAACGGAGTGAAAGGTCTTCCAGCTCGGTCTTGATGGCATAGACACCCAGACGGTGTGCCAGTGGTGCATAAATATCCAGTGTCTCCCTGGAAATGGCAATCTGACGGTCCCTGGCCTGGAACTTGAGCGTGCGCATATTATGCAGACGATCTGCGAGCTTGATCAGCACAACACGGATATCCTTGCTCATGGCAAGGATCATCTTGCGCAGGCTCTCTGCCTGGGCTTCCTCACGGTTGGCGAAGTCCAGCTTATTCAGCTTGGTAACACCGTCCACCATCGCTGCGACTTCATCACCGAACTCACGCTGAATATCTTCCAGGGTTACATCCGGGCAGTCCTCAACCGTATCATGCAGCAATCCGGCAGCAATGGTCGGCGGGTCAATCATGAGCTCAGTCAGAATGCTTGCTACAAAACATGGATGAATGAAATACGGTTCACCGCTTTTCCGCAGCTGGCCACTGTGTGCCCGTTCGGCAAAATGGTATGCTTTCTCAATCAGCTGATACCCATCACCCGGGTTATACTTTTTCACCCGGTTCAGCATCTGATCCAGAGGCATCTCCTCAAACGTTGAAAACATATCCATCACTTCCCGTTCTGTTCCGCATTCTCCTGTATCGCCCGCAGATAGCAGAGGGTTACAGAGCCCTCCAGTGCATGCTTCTCCTTCGGGTTCACTGCAGACTTTCTCAGATACCATGGTTCATAGTTCAGTTCCACAAGCCCGATTTCAGAAAACGCCTGAAGTCCGGCCAAGACATCCAGCATACCGCAGTCCAGCTGACTGCACAGGTCTTCCGGACTGATTCCCAGCACAGGAATACTGCGGTACAGCCTTGCCATATCAGCATACGACAGTCGCAGGCTCTGAAGCATCCGCCGGATGCGGCCTGTGTCTTTCAGCTGGCACAGCTGCGCTCTCGGGCACTGTCTGTGTACCATTTCAAATTCGCCCGGAAGTACCGGCCCGTCCACAAACACAATCTGATGCCACTGGTCTCTCAGGTTCATCAGATCAGGCATCAGAAGCACTGTATTGAACCCGCGCGGGTCTTCGGTTCGGCCAAAGCACAGGTCCAGCTGGCTTTCGCTCAGCCACCCTGCAGCAGCCTCCGGATCATGAGTCAGCAGCAGGATTCCCCGGCCGTCCCGCATGGCTGAAACCACAGCTGCATGCGTGCATCCCGGAACATCCACATTTTCCGACGCGAATAAACTATTATTCGTCGAAAGGTATTGTATTTCCTGCATAAACTGCTGAAAAAGGGGTTTATCTACCGGCATTGCCGGTCTTCCACTGGCCTGACACAGGGTTTCCACGCGAATTTCTTCCCGGGTCACACCCTGGTAAGTATTCCTGACCGGTACGCCGAGCACATCCACGCGCTGATATCCCCGGGAAGCAAGCTTACCCTGTGAAAACGCGATCCCGTCCCGGATTGCACGGTTCTGTTCCAGACGGACCTTCAGATGCTGCTGTTGCTGTCCTACCGCCTTTGCCTGCATAAGCGATGCATCCCGGATCAGGAACATGGGCTCCGGGTTTCCAAAACCAGTCGGTTCAAGCCGGTCCATCTGATCGATCAG
>ONWQ01000120.1 GCA_900321565.1 uncultured Eubacteriales bacterium | reverse complement strand
GTCTGCATCGAGTGAAAAAACGGCTTCACCGTCTTCATACTCGGTGCTGGAGCTGCTGACATTCCCGTCCAGATCCAGGGTTTCCAGTGTCTTGCTTCCAAGTACAGCACTGAGCGTTCCGGTTTCCGGCGTATACAGCGGAGAGTATTCCCAGACCAGCCGCTGGTCCATGCCATCTCCCGTCAGATGTTTGATTAAGATACGGAAACCTCCGTCTTCGGCAACCGACTCCAGCAGTACACCACCGCAGGCCCATGTTCCTTCATAGACCAGGCTTTCAGGATACAGGTCTCCGTAGTCCGGTTCATCTCCCTCCGCCAGGGCAGAGCATGCACCGAGCAGACACAGGATCATCATCCAGGGCAGTATTTTTTTCAACAGGGTCATGGTCGATTATCTCCTTTTCCGTCTTCATCCCCAATCGGGGTTCAGATGTTTTTATACACTTATTTCCCAAATAATGCAACAGAAAAAGAGATATATTTACATGTACAAGATAGTAAACTTATATATTTTTCATGCATAAATCCCACAGCGGACCTGGAGTGTTCTGAGCAGTGTCCGTTGCGGGATTCAGGTATGGCGCCGCCTGCAGATCATCGTTTATCCCTGTCGATCAGTTCCAGAACAATTGTTGAGAGGACAGCAAAGAATACAGTAAAGAACCACAGGATGATCCAGTTTTCGGCAATGTTTTCCACATCACGATCATATTGTGGCTTGAACGCAGCTTCTGCTGTCTTCTGCTCGACCAGTGTCTTTACTTTTTCCTCACCGATCAGGTCTATGAGTTTTCCGACCGTGGTCCGGACCGTGACGATCTGATCCTTGTATTCCTCTGCGCTCAGTGAGAACACATCAATCAGCTCTCCGATGGTCATATCACCGACCGGGCTTTGCGGTCCGGCTTCCTCGGAAGCCTGCATCTGGTCGAGAAAATCGGAGATTCTGGTATCGCGGTAAGAATCCAGGGTAGGCCCTTCCAGATACTGCACGATTTCCCCGATGGTTGTGGTACCACCCAGTTCCATGTCCCTCATCGAGCGGAGGGTGTTCCATCCGGTCACCATCGGCTGTTCGTTATACCCGGACTGGGCTGCTATAACCCGGATTCCATAATTGGAAATGGTCAGATCAGACAGGGACTGACTCCAGGCTGGCAGTGGAATGATCCCGCCTGAAAAAACAAGCTGGAAGATCAGCACGAACGGCATGACCGTCATGGCACCGGTGGTTGTATGGGAAATGCTGGAAATAAACAGGCTCATCATATCAGCAGCATAGGTGATCAGCAGCATGCTGATGCCGATGTCGATGATCATGAATGGAGTGACGAATCCATTCAGAGGAATAGGCACTCCCAGAATCCGCATGACATACATGGTCAGGCCCGTCTGTGCCACGCAAAGGAGAAACTGATAGATCATATGCGCTGCTACATAGGATGACACATGCATGCCGGATCGGTGTTCACGTTTGATAATCGGACGTTCCCGGCAGACTGACTGAATGGAATTGAAACAGCCGTTCCAGATGGCAACACAGCACAGTGCAAAGGCACCGATCAGACAGCCTTCCATGTTCACAAAGAATTTATTCCGTATGACCATGCTTACAAGGGCTGCAATCACGGCAGACATTGGCAGGACTTTCCAGTCGCTTTCATTAATGAAAAAACGAAGCTGCTTGCCCAGATAGATCAGAATCTGGCCTCCGCGCCCCCGATGACGGACTCTGCGAAAGCGATGTTTTACTGCATTCTGCTCAGCCATGCTGCACCTCCGCAAACTTCATGATAAACTCATCAGCCTTGCCTTCCCCGCCCTCTTCCGTGCGGTTGACCGACTTGACAATCTCTTCCATCCGTTCTTTTCCAAAGAATTTGCGTGCTTCTTCGATGGCACCAAAGAATGCCAGCCGGCCGGTACGGTTGGTATCCTTAGCCAGAACAATCACATCATCGAACAGGTCTATCACGCGGTCCGGCGTATGGGTGATTACAATGATGATCTTACCCTGATCGGCAATCGAGCGCAGCTGCAGGAACAGCTCGCGTGCCATGACTCCATCCAGGCCTGAGTCCGGTTCATCGAGTATGAACAGACTTGGATTGGAAATGAACTCCATGGCAATGGACAACCGTTTCCTCTGCCCACCGGACAGTTTACTTACCAGATTGCTCTTTACCGGGGTCAGGCCGAAGATCTTCATGACTTCCTCAACACGTGCGATACGGTCAGACCTGCTGAATCCTGAAGGAAGTCGGAGCGCGGCTGCATCCATCAGGGTGCGGTAAACACTGTCAGACCCACGCATCAGGTCCATCTGTGGCACAAACCCGATCTCATACTGCATATCCGAGTAGTCCTTATACATGTTCCGGCCATTGAGTACCACTTCTGCCTTGGCCTTTTCATACCCGTTTACGGCATTGAGAAAAGTGGTCTTTCCGGCCCCGGACCCGCCCAGCAGAAGGACCATGTGTCCGGGCTGGATGTACATATGAATATCCCGGAGCAGGTACTTCTTCTTGAAAAACTCCGTAGCCGTGCGCTCTTCCAGGTTGACAGTCAGTCCCTGATCCAGAACAGCTGCCTTGGTGCCTGAATAAAACTGTTCGACACTGCTCACCTTGTCCTGCACAGTCCACTGCGGCTGATATTTTTTCAGGAAGCCCCAGAGCATTGAGGGTATGAATTCCGCCAGCACCCACAGCAGGATCCATCTCTTCTTCCGGTTAAACACTTCACACAGTCCGAGAATCACCCTGACATAGTATATGATATTGATAATGCCCACAACAATTGTGCAGATATCCAGAAATCCCAGTAAGCTGAACGCCTGGGAATAGTCTGCTGAAGCTTGCTTTGACAGAATGGAGATTGTGTTGAGTACAGCGAGCAAACCTTCCAGAACAGCGAGTATACGTCCTTCCTGTTCACGGTCGGCAGCCTGACCCAGCTTGTATTCTCTGAGGCACGGGACCAGTGCCATCCATCCTTTGATACCACATTTGCGGAAGATCATCCACATTCCCGCAAAATAAAAACACCTGTACAGAAGTGCGGTCGGTGCATCAGTGCTTACATTCCATAATAACGTCAGGAGAACGTTCAGTATTGTATGAAAGTCCATTTTCTATCTCCTTTGCCATAGGATTATCCGGCACTCAGGTCAGTAAACATCCGCATGCTTCTGCCGTACCGTACAGATCCCAGTGTATCAGAGCCTGCTGTGTATATATCATATGGGATTTATCATGTCTGCGCAAGTCCGTTCTCTGGCTTTTGCCTGTCAGTACGGACAGGGGTGCAGATGATACGTAAGATCGGGTGTATGCGTTCATCCGTATGTGAGCACAGCTGATTGCATACAGGAATGGCTTTCAGGGCTCACACGGATGAATACATTGTCGGAAACACGCAAACCATGCCTGCTGCAAGAACAAACAGCATCCCGGTCATGAACCGTAGGACCCATACTCAGCGGTGCATCCGTTTTTCCAGTCGTGTCATCAGGTACGGATACAGGAACACAATAAGGAACATCTGCAGGAATCGTGCCAGTATGGTTCCCCAGGGCTTGGGAATCCAGCTGTTGACCAGTGGCATCAGAACAAGTGTATACAGGTAAAAGATCAGCATGCCGCCTGTGAGCCGGGACAGGCGCTGCGGACCCGGGATTTCCGTGCTGAAACTCACCCACCGCCGTTCCATGATCCAGCCGATGCAGAAACCCAGGCATGTGCCTACGGCCTTGAATGTATCATTCGCTTCCTTGGTGCCATTTACGAGCAGCTTGCCTTCCGCATCATAATCCGCAGGATAGGACTTGCAACCGGCGTACAGCGCCACAGCAATGGCGAACACGATCCCGATCCCGGCAATCATGACATCCTTTTCCGGATGCTCTGACAGATACTGCATCAGACGCTGAAGTCCGAACATGATGACAAGGCCGAGTGCGGCGCCTGTCAGGACATCCTGTGGCGTATGCACACCCAGATATAAGCGGCTGAATGCCACCAGTGCAATCAGCAGTCCCAGAAGAACCCTTGTCCAGCGCAGAGTTTTCCTGTCAAACAGGATTCCGCCATACATGGTGGCAGCATTCGTGCTGTGACCGCTCGGGAAAGAGTATCCGGAAGCGGAAGCGCCCGGCACAAGTCGCGTATCGCGGATGAACGGCCGGTATGCGCATGCGGTTACTTTAACCAGTCCGTTGATTAACCGGTTGCCGCTCAGGCCCATGAGCAGATAGGCACCTGTTTCGCGGCTGATGCACCACCAGTAAACTACGGCTATGAGCACCAGAACCGTATTGGTTTCACCCAGGAATGTCATTTTTTCCATGAAAGATGATAAAACACTGCCCGCACCTTCACGAAAGGTCTGCAGAGCAAGCAGAATATCAATATCCATGATCTTACTCCTTCTGTCCGGTTCCGGTCCGTACCGGGCGCTCAGCTCCGGGTGAATATACATGCAGGGCGGGATACCGGCCAAACCCGTTCCCGCCCGTGTCTGCAAAAAGGATGCAGCGGAGCTAGTCCCGGCTGCATCCATGAGAATTACTTGGTACCGAAAAGCCTGTCGCCGGCATCCCCGAGACCCGGAACAATGTATCCATGGTCATTCAGGTGATCGTCCAGACCGGCAATATAGATATCCACATCCGGGTGATCCTTCTGAATGCGTTCCACACCTTCCGGTGCCGCAATCAGGTTCACAAGACGGATATGTGAGCATCCACGCTGCTTGATGAATGTAATGGCGGCGCTTGCTGAACCACCGGTGGCCAGCATGGGGTCCACCACCACAATCTCGCGCTCGGTTGAATCCGCGGGCAGTTTGCAGTAGTATTCAACAGGGGCCAGTGTGGAAGGATCGCGGTACAGACCGATATGCCCGACCTTGGCTGCGGGCACCATATTGATCACGCCATCGACCATGCCCAGCCCGGCACGGAGAATCGGCACTACGGCCAGCTTGCGTCCTGCGAGTTTCCGGCACTTGGCGGTGCAGATCGGGGTTTCCACTTCAACTTCTTCCGTTTCCAGATCCCTGGTGACTTCATAAATCATCAGCATGGAAATCTCTTCCAGAAGCTCACGGAATTCCTTCACGCCCGTGTTCTTGTCCCGCATGATAGAAAGCTTATGCTGAATCAGCGGATGATCAAATACCACAACCTTGCTCATCTGGATTCCCTCCTAATAAGTAACAGAGTCATTATGAATAAGAAAACGTAACCATGTTCAGGTACCGCACAAGATTATACAGTTTTCGTTCCCCGGACGCAATGCCCAAATTGGAATACAGGTCCTTCCATGATCAGGGTGGCATCTCCGGTAAAGGCTGACTGAACATTGTGTTACAGAAAGAATGGTACACTGATGCCTGCAAGCCGTTATCTGTTCGGTACCCTGCCCTGGTATTCCGTTCTGATTGTTTCCGGTATGGCGCTTGCGATTCTTCTGGCGGATCGCGAGGAAAAACGTCTTGGGCTGCCAGAGGACACCATTATG
>ONWQ01000037.1 GCA_900321565.1 uncultured Eubacteriales bacterium | reverse complement strand
TCAGATCATTGGTGTTTCTCACGCATGGGGATTTGTGTTGATAACTGTGGAATGATGTGGATAAGTCTGTTGAAACTGGTGGAAAACCAATTTTCAACTCTGCTTTTGATTATTCCAATGCTCCTTTGTCTTTTCATTCTCGAAGAACTGCACGCCAATATTCGTCAGTTCTGAAGGCGACTGATGCCCGCTGTTCTGAATTCTCGCCCACGGACACAGTGTGGCATAGTTCTCATCGAACACATGGGAATAGGGATTGCTGTAGCCATCATCAACATCCATATACAGATGTCTGCCTTTTCGGATCAAGACATCGGAATCCCAATCATCGCACTCCGGCGTGCCGATCCGTGCATAAGTTTCAGCATCAATCTCATAAAGGTGATAGGTTCCCCTGTCCCATGTTTCGGCGGTATAAAGGTTTCTTTCCTCATCGTAGCAGGCTTTCCAGCCACTGCCTTTCTTGAATTGCATTATTCAGCTCTCCTTTGAGTGTAAGGGTTATGACTCGTTTTTAGTACCGCATTCAGTACAGTATTTGCCTGTGTTGGTATCACAGCCACAGTTTGGGCATTTCCACGCAGCCATCATTCCCATCATCCCTAAACCATACACTGGTGCTTCCGTCACTTCCTGTGACAGCACCTCTGCATCCTGCATGGTCATTTCCAGTATATCGCGGAATTCCTGAATCACATCACCGCCGCTATGCTGACAAGCGGCATCGACATTGATGCTGACACTGGTGCGGCTCACACCGCCCACAGAAGTGTCGTCAAAAGTCAAAGTGATAGAGGCGCTGCTCGAATAATCAGTACATTGAAACGGATTGTGATATTCCAGCGCCGACCACGCAGCAAGATTCTCTCGCTCGACTAAAGCCTGTAAGGTTTCAAGAATATCCTGTTTCGGTTGATATACGGTTGCTGTCGTGGACTGGAATGCAGGCTTGTTGACATAGCTGATCTTCTGAACACCGTCTGTAAGCACAACAGAAATATTCAGCAGCGTATTGCTATTATACTGCATTCCGCTGGAGGATGCATAATAAGAGCAGCCCACGAGTTTGCCGTGTGGGACGTGTTTGGATTTCACTTCTTCCAGAGACGGACCTTTTGCGGCTGCTGCCTGCATCTTAGCCAGAAAATCTTTACACATTTCTTCCATAACAGAGTACGTTCTCCTCAATATTTCAATATTTCCATCTGCACCGAATGGATCAGCATGGATCTTCTCATCTCCCCGGCAGCTCGGTCAAACGGATCTCCAGTTGGTTCTCCGTAGTGCAGTTCATCCGCATCAGTGGTTTTCAGCCATTTCAGAGCAGCTTTAAGACCTGAGAGAGTAGTTACATCAAACTCCTTATAGCTAAGGAAGTCCAGATTGGCTTGGTGTTGGGTGGGCATATCGTGTCACACCTCCAAAAGTATCTGCTTCGCCTTTTCGTATTTCTTCATCCGTGATTTTGTGCGCTCCTGCGGTTCACCCACTAGCTTACAGCGTTCCTGGTCGCTGTTATGCGCAAGATCTGCAAGTTTAACGGCTTTGGCTATATCATTCCCTTTCAGCCCCCGAACGTACTCGAGGTAGTCCACCCCATCCTCATGTGTGAGTAGTTTTATAGCTGTGATGATCGGTTCCGGGAATTCTTCTGCAAGCTGCTCGATCGTCATGTCTGTGTCCTCAACGACATCGTGGAGCAGTGCAGCGCACGTTGTATATTCATCCTGCATTTGTTCTGCCAGATGGAATGGATGGAAAACATAAGGGCATCCGCATTTGTCAGTCTGACCATGATGTGCTTGATAGGCAATATTCATTGCTTTTACGGTCAGTTCGGTATAAATCATTGTGGTTCACCCCCTACTTCTTAATCTCAATACGGAACTTCCCATCCGCATCGCACTTCAGACTCAGCGTCTGAACATATCGTTTGAAAAACACTCGCTTCTCGTTTTCAGTTGCATTGATTCTCGCTTCTGTGTAAAGCTGCTCTACAAGCTCCTTACCGTTTGTGTACATCAGATCGGGCAGATATTTCTCTAACAGGTCAAACAGCAC
>ONWQ01000139.1 GCA_900321565.1 uncultured Eubacteriales bacterium | reverse complement strand
GTATCATGCTCTGCTGTCTGACCATGGCGGCTGCGGAAGATGCGCTGCAGACTGACGGGGATACAGGGCATCCCATATTTACTTACCGCTATGCGGATGCAGCTGAGGCTGCCGGACTGCTGCTGAGCAACCGTGACTATTATGAAGGCCTGACGCAGAATGACCTGAATTACCGGATGCAGCACCTGAATGCGACGCTCGGGGAACTTCACAACCAGCGAACCTTTCAGGCAGCCCGGTGACAGTTTTGTCAGGAGCATGGAGACGGGGCTGGTTCCGACGGACGACCTGAGCGTGATGTATACGCTGGATGATGCTGCCAATTTCTGGCAGGTGTTCGGCAGGAACACAGACTATGTGGTGGATCCGGAGGAAACCATGGCGGATAACTTCTCTTATGCCATTCTATACGGGACAGAGGGCAGGGAATATCCGACCCCGGAAATCATACAGGCGATCGATGCCATGCTCCGGGAAGCACCCTGGAAGAATCCGTGATCCGAGGAAAAGTTTAACGTTAAACTCCTCAGAGGTGGCTATACAGGAAGCGAACCGCAAGCAACAGCAACCGTCGGTGTCCGGTGCTTGTCCATTTTGTCTGTTTCAGGGAATCCGGTATGAAAACCGGGTTCTCTTTTTCTGTGCGGTATGGGAGGTACGCGCGGACGTGGTTGCATTCCGAACCTCGGACAGGAAAACCACCCTGATGGCACATAGCTCAGGGTGGTCCATGACAGGGGACGAACTCATGAAATTGTGACACTGCAGCTGATTCTGCCTGTTTGTGAAATGCGGACCTTATTCCCATGTCACGACGAACGGTTCGGAATACAGGCAGTACTGTCCGAGTGTTTCGCCGTCCCAGTCGAGTGTGGTACGGTAACGCCATATCATGAGGGACTGGGAGGCAGAAAGTGCTTCGACCTGAACGGCTTCCGCGCCGTCCAGTGTCCGGACAGCCCCGTTCTGGCATATGCCCGCAGGCCTGGGCAGAGCGTCTGCGGATGCAGCGGTGCAGTCTCCGGACTCTATGGCGATGACGTAATCCGAAGCCACCCAGGGATCATTCGTGGTCAGGGCGGTGACACCGTCAAGGTAAGCCTTGGCGAAGTACACTCTGGTATTGTGTCCGTAGGTCCATGGCCAGACAGTCAGGCCGCGGTGCCGGCCGGCCCGGACGGCTTCCTCGCCATAGGCGTAGTATGCGGGATTGTACGTGGCATTCCACTGGTCCAGCACACTCATGAGCTGCTCAAGGCCGGCTTCCGGGCCATACAGGTCCGAGATGGGCTCAATCTCGCCCACAAAGGCCTGGCTGTCTGCTTCGCTGCTCCGTCTGGCATGGCACAGTGCGCCGACGGACAGTTCAGGATACAGAGCATACATGGCATCGAGAATGCGTATATTGAATGTAATCGTGAAAAACTGATCCCATGCGTCATATGCGTCAACCATGGCTTTATATACCGGAAGAATGGCCGGATTGCGGCTCTTGATCTCGGTATCATGGACCAGACCGGTGCCCTGGAAGGCTTCAATGTATTCCCTGAGCACGGGCACGGTATACTCCTTCTGTTCTGCCTGCCCATAGAGTGTGCCGGTGCGTGACTGAGAAGCCGGGACTTCGTTATGTCTTACGATGCCTGCAACGAGGTCATTCCACAGGAAAGCATGCGATCTGAGTTCATCAAGGGTCAGCTCCTCGGCAGTATCGACATCTGTTATACCAAGCAGACGCTCCGGCGTGTCATCGTGCAGTATGAACAGTTCCCCGTCCGCACTGAGCTGAATGTCGTTTTCCACTGCATCTGCGCCTTCCTCGAAAGCGCCGCGGGCGGAATCCAGTGTATTCTCCACGTAGGATGACGGATCTCCCCTGTGACCGATGATAAAGGGCACACGCAGCAGGGAAGGAACATCGTCCCGGAACCATTCCAGGGCGTGTGTGGCTGCCTGATAGTCATCTGCCACAATCCCGTTCACACCACGGGTGCACATGGTCAGGAGTGTGTGCAGGTCAGACGGTGCCTGTACCCATACGGTGGAGGCGAGTTTCTGCAGGAAACGCACATTCTCCCGGGTGGCTGCCTGGGCGCTGAGCAGAATCACCTTTCCATGCGCAGCATTGGTGGAGGCGATCATCTCCAACAGTTCCTCCCGGGTCGGCTGCAGGGTGGCTGTATAGTCCAGCATGCCGCGGACATGCAGCAGGTCGGCCACATCTTTCACGAGCTCCCGGTTCTCCGGGGTGGAGACAACGAAACAGTCCTGGAG
>ONWQ01000465.1 GCA_900321565.1 uncultured Eubacteriales bacterium | reverse complement strand
TTCGGACTTTGTGTTTGATGCGATGGAGGATGGCAGCTATACACTGAGCCTTCTGCCGGAGCAGTGGGCGCTGGTGCACAGCATTGATCAGAATGTCTTCTATGACGATGGTCAGGGATATATGGACCTGGGCCTGGATAATGTCTACGAGTTTGAGAATGGCCGAATGGTCGCGGTCAATGATGGTGCCTGGATGTCCATCGGGAATCAGATTGTCAGCTATTACCGGCTTACCACGGATACAGACGGCGATCAGTGGCGCACGACCGGGTATGTTCCGGCTCTGCTCAATGATATGCAGTGTCAGCTGCTGATCGTGTTTGACAATGAGCATGAGGATGGCGAGATTGTCGGCGCACGCTTTGACTACACACAGGGCGAGACGGAGACGGTTGCCAAGAACCTGCTGCCTCTGGAGGCGGGTGACAAGCTGCAGTTCCTCTGCGATTATTACACCTATGACAATCAGTATCAGGCCAGCTATACCATGGGCGAGCCGCTGATCTACAGTGATGAGGTCAAGGTTGGCGCCATGTATCTGCCTGACAAGAGCAAGGCACTGACAACATACCGGTTCACCGATCTGTATGATCAGGTATACTGGTCTCAGATTCTGCCGGCGGTCTGAGCCTCTGCACAGAATTGTTACAGAGGAAGGCAACTGACAGAAAATGTGTTCAGAGACAGGACTCTGCGCCCGTATTCCTTGCAGGGTCCTGTTTTTTCTGCCTGCAGGCTGAATTGACATGCTCCGGAGTGCTTTCTATAATACTTCTGCATTTCTGTCCCTGCTGTGAAGCAGACACATGGAGGCAGTCTATGAAAGAAATTATCTGGAAGACGGTGCTCATCACCGTGCTCCTTTTTTCCCTGCTCATTCTGGTGCCCGGTGCGGTCCCGGATGCTGCTGCGGAAGATGCACTCCCGGTTTATACACCGGTGACACTGAAAGCCACGGATGTGACACCCATCCCGTATGATGAAAAAACACCCTATGCGCCGCATGAGGATGCTTTCCTCCCGGACGAGGGTGGATATCTGGATGATACGATCTCTGTGCGTGTTGAGACGTTCCGTGCCTATGAGACCAATTGCTGGTGCGCATGGATTCAGATCGCGGATGCAAGTCAGCTGAGAACGGAACTGGCCAAGCCATACCCGTCCAAAAGCACGTCCTGGGCGGATAACATCAGCAGGAAAGTCAAGGCGGTCCTTGCAATCAACGGAGACTATTTCATTGACCGCAAGGAAGGTCTGATCGTACGGAACGGGAAGGAACTGCGTTCCAAGTACTATGACGGGTTTGATGCACTGGTCATTGACACGGACGGGGATTTTCATATCCTGACCGGTTCAACGGAGGAAAGTTTCCGGCCCTATGCCGGCCGCATTGCGCATGCATTCTGCTTTGGCCCGGGCCTGGTGATTGACGGAAAGCAGATTACGGAATTCCCTTCCAAGATGATGACACCGCAGAACAAAACACAGCGTATTGCATTCTGCCAGATGGATCATCTGAGCTATCTGGTGATTGCGACGGAAGGACCGGAACAGCGCAATTCAGAAGGCCTGACCATGCGCGAATTTTCTGACCTGGTCATGCAGTTCAAACCGCAGAATGCCTATAACCTGGACGGTGGTTCATCCACATGGCTGGTACTGAATCATCAGAAACTGAATGCACGCACCAAGAAACGGACGATTGCGGATATCATTTACTTTGTGACCGCAATGCCGGAGGAGGCGTCTGATGACTGAGGAGATGCGTGTACTCTGGGCATGGGGCCCGCTTCATGTTACGCCATACAGTCTTATGATGACCCTGGGTGCGGTCGTGTCCGTGTTCATACTGCTGCTGACCATGCAGCGCAAAGGGCATACACGCGAGATGGCCATTCATCTGTCTCTGGTGTCGATTCTGGGCGCAGTCCTGGGGGGACACCTGATATACTGTCTGTGCATGGCTCCGATGCTGGAATCGGACTACGGCGGGATTTCCCTGGTCTGGGAGTTTTTCCGGGGCGGATATACACTCTATGGTGCCGTGTTTGGTGTACTGGCAGCCGTGTGCTGGTCGGCGCGTGTCCGCGGCGAACGCGTGCTGGGGCTTCTGGACGTACTGACCCCGGCTGCTTCCTGGATGCTCATGGTGGGCAGGCTGGCGGAACGGTTTACCAATCAGGGGATCGGCATGATGGTGGAACAGCCCTGGCTTCAGCGCCTGCCTTTTGCTGTCTGCACCTACATGGACGAGGAATGGTCTGAATGGCATGTCCCGGTCTTCCTGTGGGAAGCGCTGCTGGGACTGCTGCTTTTCTGCCTGTCCGTTTCCATGCTGAAAAAAGCACGGAAGGAAGGCAGGACGGCGCTTGTGTTCCTGACCGTACTCAGTGCAGTCCAGGTGCTTCTGGAACAGATGCGGCAGGACGACTGTATCCGGTTCGGGTTTGTCCGTTTTACGCAGCTGGCTGCCCTGGCGGTGATGATGGGTTGCCTTGCCTGGGAATGCCGTGGCGGGGAACTCCGCAGTATACTGGTCCGCTGGGCACGGCTGGGATTCTGTGCACTGATTGTGGTGTTTGTGGAGTTTGCTTTTGAAAAGCCGCAGTTCAATATCTGGCTGTTTGCCAGTATGGCGGCAGCATGGCTGGCGTTCATTCCCGGCCTGGATGGTACGAAGCCGAAACTGTGGCAGTGGATCGCGGAGGCCGTGATGCTGGCCGGCGGGATTGCAGTTATCGCCACGCTCGGCCATGATTATGAATTTGAAGGATTGATGCTGTATGCCGTAATGGCCTGTGCGCTGTTCGGCATGGCACAGACAATCCTGTGCAGCCGTGCACGGGAAAACCGGTGAATGCCAGGGGTCTGTGACAGTACAGCGAAAGGATGATGACATGCAGCATTTGCAGCATCCGATGGGGCCGTATCAGGGTATGCCCCCGGAAAATGTGTTTTTTGTGATTGATGAGCTCGGCATCCAGTCCGGTATGGGCTATGTGATTTATCAGTATCAGCCGCATACCGATCCGGACTGCCCGATCAATATTTACTTTCATCTGGATGAGGTCGGTGAACAGTCCTATCAGCTTCTGGGTGCGCTGGTTGCCAGAGCACGTCAGATGCGGGACCAGAACGTGGATGTGAAAGCCCGCGTGTATACGAATGTGGCTCCTGACGACGAAAAGGAACTTGCATTCTATGAGCATAACGGTCTGGATATCCAGGACAGTGAGCGGGTCATGCTCCTGCATGTGCCTGCCGGGGAGAGCCGGGTACCCATGGGCTGTACAATGGACCAGGTACCGCTGAATACACTGGATGAGCAGATGGCGCTGATCGGGCGCCTGCAGCAGAACGATATCATGCATATCGGGCTTGCGGACCTGCAGCGTATGATGCGCACACCGCATTTTCACTGCCTCGGCCTGTACCGTCAGGGTGCACTGATCGGTGAGGTACTGGTATCCGGAACGGGTGAGGAATGCGAGATGCATGCGGTCTATATCATGCCCGGTTTCCGCAGACAGGGGTTCGCGCGTGCACTGGTTCACCGGGTGATGGTGATCAAGGGCACGGAAGGCGTACAGCGCTTTGTGGCACGTTTCCTGAGCCGGTCTTCCCCTCAGTCCGGGCTTGCCCGTGCATTTCAGGCTGAAGAGCTTGCCGTTGTGACACTCTTCCCGAAACTACAGATCTGAGTCTGGAAGGAGCGTCGGTTATGGCTAAACTATATTTCCGTTATGGCGCCATGGGTTCGTCCAAGACAGCGAACGCGATCATGGTGCAGTACAATTATCATGAACGCGGTCAGAAAGTCCTGATGGTCAAGCCGCAGATGGAAAACCGGGACGGTGCACGCACAGTCCTGAGCCGGAGCGGGCTGTCCACGGAATGTGTTTTCATGGAAGAACTGCCAGGACTGCCCATTGAAGAGTACGACTGTGTCATAGTGGACGAAGCACAGTTTCTGACCAAGGATCAGGTTGCTTTTCTGGTCCATATTGTGGATGACCTGAATATTCCTGTGATTGCCTATGGCCTGCGTGCCGATTTTCAGGGCAACTTCTTTGAGGGTTCCATGTGGCTGATGGCCTGGGCGGACACGATTGAAGAAATCAAGACTATTTGCTGGTGCGGCAAGAAAGCCATCTGCAATGCACGCGTATTCAATGGAAAAGTGGTCAAGGAAGGCGATCAGATACTTCTGGGCGGCAATGGCCAGTATGTATCCCTGTGCCGCAAGCACTGGGCCCGGGGCGAGCTGGGCGATTTCAAGGATCTGCACCTCTGAGCATAGGTGAAAGCGAATACTCCGGCCGGCATGATGCCGGCTTTTTTTGGCTTCCGCTACCGGACCATTGCGCAGGGGGCCGGGATCTGGTATTCTTGCATCAAGAGAATCCTGTTCGTATCTTGTGAACATAAGGTCCGTTTCCTGAAACTGCAAAAGGAGGATAAGCGCATGAATCAGAAGATCCTAGGTGCCATTCTGCCCGGAAACAGTACAGTACAACTGAAGGAATTCGATATGCCGGTGCCGGGGCATGGCCAGGTTGTTGTCAAGACGAAGGCTTCCACGATCTGCGGGTCTGATATCCGCTGCATTTACCGCGCGCATGTCGGCAAGGGTCCGGAGGGGTATCAGCCGGGCATGATTGCCGGGCATGAGCCCAGCGGGATCATTGTGGCAGAAGGCGAGGGCCTGAAGCGTTTTAAAAAGGGCGACCGCGTGATCGTGTATCATATCTCGGGATGCGGGGTCTGCTATGACTGCAGGCGTGGATACTATATTTCCTGCAAGAGTCCGTTCCGTGCGGCATACGGCTGGCAGCGCAATGGTGGCATGGCACCGTATATTCTCTGTGATGAAAAAGACCTGATCGCGCTGCCGGATGAACTGACCTATGAGGATGGTGCGCAGGTGGCCTGCGGGTTTGGAACGTGCTATGAAGCACTGGTGAAGATCGGGATTTCCGGCAATGACCGCGTTCTGGTGACCGGACTCGGGCCGGTCGGACTGGCGACCCTGATGCTGGCCAGAGCCATGGGATGTGATATGACCATTGGCACGGATACGAATGCAGAACGCATGCAACTGGCCAGAGACCTGGGGCTGGCCGACTATGTTTTTGATGCATCCGATGAACAGGCGTGTGAAAAGTCCATTATGGAAGTGACGCAGGGCTATGGCTGTGAGCGCAGCATTGACTGTTCAGCCAGCAATGCGGCAAGAGCCATGGCGATCCGCTGCACCCGCGAATGGGGAAAAATGGCCATGGTGGGCGAGGGCGGCGATGTGACATTCAATCCGTCCCCGGATATCAT
>ONWQ01000080.1 GCA_900321565.1 uncultured Eubacteriales bacterium | reverse complement strand
TGAATCTGACTCACAATCAGATTACGGATATCACGCCACTGATGTCATGCATGTCTCTTGAACGTGTCTGGGCGTCGCACAATCAGTTTGATGAGGAGGGTGTGAATGCATTCAAGGAAACACATCCTGCGTGCATTCTGGACCTTACCAATGTACATCCGACTGCAGACGACTGGAGACATCATCCACGCTATGACCAGTATCTGAAAATGTTTAAAACAAAAACCTGGGTGCCATTTGAATAGGTTGCCCAGGTGATGTGATTTATAAAGTGCGCAGGAATTCACCGATCCGTCTGGCAATGATGGCATGCCCTTCATTGCTGGGGTGCAGACCATCCGGCAATAGGCGTTCCTGAATTTCAGGAATATCAGGTCGGATACCGCTGGTGGCATAAAGATCCAGGACAGGCAGAGAGTAGTAGAAAGCAACTTCAAGTAGTACGTTACGGAATGCAATCAAAGGTGGTCTGCCCTCATCAGGATTCCCTTCTTCGTTCAGACACCGCAGTGGAGTCACGAATGCAACCGGCTTTCCGATATAATGCGTTACAAGAAAATGCATAAGCGTATGGCAGGCACCATAAAATGTGTACGGTGTCCGGTCCGACATGACGCCTATAGGTGCATCGCCGTGACCGAAATCATTTACTCCGCCAAACACGAGTACAGCGTCAGTATTTGGATCCATAAGAGGCGCGCGCTGGCAGAAGTCCTGGTCGTATACAGGGTCATATGGTACTGTGCGCCTCGCAATGCGGGTGCCTCCGATGCCATAATTGCGGACTTCCCGGAATCCATACATGGTTTCCAGTGTTTTTACATAGCAGTGGTTATAATCGGATGCGCCAGCGCCCTGTGTGATACTGTCGCCAAGCACATTCAGAGTTGCGTTCTGAAGATCCAAGAGAGTCATCCTTTCCTGAGAGAAAATTCTGAATTGTGACTGAAGTACTGCTCAGATTGAACCCAGTTTTTCCATCGCCTGGTATATTCCGTCTTCGTTGGGTCTGGACGTGACCATGGAGCATTGCTTCTGCACACTTTCATCTGCCTGGCCCATACAGACAGAGCATGGAACATGCAGCAGCATGCTAAGATCATTGCTGCTGTCGCCGAAGGCAATGCAATCGTCCAGGGACTCGCCCAGGGCATCCAGAACCCGGTCGATCCCGGCAGCTTTGGAGTATCCTCTGGGAACGCCTTCCCAGCCGTGCTCAGATCCGCCCCGGTCAATGCACTGAAAGGATGCATCAGGGGCAGATTCGAGTAATCGGACCGTTTCCGGATCCTCGCAGAATGTAAAGAACTTGACAAAGCTGAAGTCCGGATCTGTGGCAGATCCCAGAATGCCTGTCTTCTCTGCATATGTGTGAATGGATGTGAGAGCACTGGTAAAGGGGAGCAGAGGATCCAGACTGATTTTTTCACGGCCTTCAAAAAACATGGGAAGTTGAAACTTCCGGAAATACTGAAGGATCTGCATGGATTGTGCATGACTGAACGAGAAGGAGTGCAGAGTCTGTCCGCGCAGGATAATCTCTGTACCACAACCGAGTATCAGACCGTCCAGCGGAAGCGAGTCAAGTCTGGGGTCGAGATTGCAAGGGGTCCGGCCAGTATTGATAAACAGAAGATGATGGCGCTCGTGCGCTTTCCACAATGCTTCCCGTGTGCTTTCAGGGATCTGATGTGTATCATCATCGATCAGGGTGCCGTCAATATCGAAAAAAAGAAGCATATCCCAGGAACCTTTCGTTAAGAATTCAACGGGGATTGTAGCACAGAATCTGCAGCGATGGAATGAATCTGCAGACAAGAAAAACATAAAACTGACAGACAACGGTGATTTCATATGCTTGCCTGTACTCAGGAATAGGAATACAATTCAGGGGAAGCGAAAGCAGCAGTATGGAATCATAATCCTTATGGAGGCTGGCAATGATACAGACAGAAATGCAGAAGCGTACACTGCGGGTTCTTGAATTTACTAAGATCCGGGATATGCTCTCCGAGCTTGCTGTAACACCTATGGGAAAGGAAAAGTGCAACGCACTGGAACCTTCCGAGTCATTGGCTCAGGTGCAGCAGTGGCAGCAGGAGACAGAAGAAGCCACGGTCATTCTTCAGTATCTTGGGGGCAGCCCGCTGACGCCGTTTGATAATGTACAGTCACATATCACACTGGCACAGAAAGGGGCTACTCTCTCTACGAAAGCGCTGCTTTCTGTTGCTGAAATGCTGAGAGCATCCCGTTCCGTGCGTTCAGCACTGGTCACAGACAGAAAGAATACACCGCTTCTTACCGGGTATGCATCTGCTTTGCGGCAGGTTGCGCATGTTGAGAGAGACATCTCAGATGCGATCCTGTCGGAGGACGAGATTTCGGACCATGCAAGCAGTACGCTTGCCGATATCCGGAGACATTTGCGGGGTGCGACGGACAGGATCCGTGACAAGCTGAATCAGATGATCCGGAATCCGGGGTTTGCCAAGTTTGTACAGGATCCGATTATCACAGTACGCAATGGCCGGTATGTAATCCCGGTCCGGGCAGAAGCCCGGGGGAATGTTCCAGGGCTTGTGCATGATCAGTCAGCATCCGGTGCAACACTGTTCATTGAACCCATGGCGGCTGTGGAAATGGGAAATGAACTCAAGGAATGGGAACTGAAAGAACGTCAGGAAATTGCCAGAATCCTGTATGCACTGAGCCAGGAGATTGCGCCGTACGCCTCAGATCTGCTGGAGGATATGGAAACCCTGGCGGAACTGGACCAGATTTTTGCCCGTGGCATACTTTCAAGGCGTATGAATGCGGTACAGCCCAAATTGAATGACCATGGGTATCTGAATATTATCCGGGGACGGCATCCGCTGATTGACCCGGACAAAGTGGTGCCCGGAAGCCTGTGGCTGGGGGATGAGTTTACCGAGCTTATCATTACCGGACCGAATACCGGTGGAAAAACCGTAACTCTGAAAACCGTGGGGCTGTTTACCCTGATGGCCTGTGCCGGGCTCCAGGTACCCGCAGACCTGGGTACTGAACTGAGCGTATTTGAACAGGTGTTTGCAGACATCGGCGATGAGCAGTCGATTGAACAGAGCCTTTCAACGTTCTCCGGGCATATGTCCAACATTGTTACGATTATGCAGGAAGTCACGCCCAGGGATCTTGTTCTGTTCGACGAACTGGGTGCGGGAACAGACCCGACAGAAGGCGCTGCGCTTGCTCAAAGCATACTCAAACGCCTTCTTCAGATTCAGGTACGGACCATGGCAACAACGCATTATGCTGAACTGAAAGCATTTGCACTATCCACACCGGGTGTGGAAAACGCATCTGTGGAATTCAATGTGGAAACGCTGCGACCTACGTACCGTCTGTCGATTGGCGTACCGGGAAAGAGTAATGCGTTTGAGATTTCACGCCGTCTTGGACTGTCGGCAAGTCTGATTGATGAAGCCAAAGCGTTGCTTTCAGGGGATACCATCCGCTTTGAAGATGTCATAGCGAATGCTGAATACCACCGCCAGATTGCTGAAAAAGAAAGAAAAATTGCTGAAGACGCAGCCAGGGAAACAGTCCGTCTGCGGGATGAAGCGGAAAAACTGCGCAGGGAAATGGAAAACCGGCGTGAGACAACCATGCGTAAAACCCGGGAAGATGCACGCCGGCTGATGGAAGCCACACGGAGAGAGTCTGAGAATATTCTGGCGGATCTGAAACGCATGCGGAAGAATGCGACTGTGGACGGGGATCCGAATGCCGTACGTAAACGCATTGAGCAGTCGCTGGATTCACTTGGCGAAAGAATACCGGAGAACCAGGAAGCCGGAGAAGCACCGAAGACCGTTCAGCCGGGTGACCGGGTAAAGGTCCTGACCATAGGTACGGAAGCAACCGTGCTGGAAACACCGGACCGTAATGGAGAAGTCAGCCTTCAGGCAGGCGCCATGAAGTTCAAGGTACCATTGGCTCAGCTGAGACTGGTTCATGTTGATAAGAAACCGGAAAAGAAAAAAACAAGTGTGCATGCAGAGACGGGAACCCTTACCAGGCAGGTGCGTTTGGAATGCGATGTCCGGGGCATGGCACTGGATGAGGCGATCATGACAGTCGACCAGTACCTGGATGCCATGATCCTGCAGGGTGTAGGTGAGGTATCCATTATTCACGGCAAGGGAACCGGAACACTTCGCAGCGGCATCCAGCAGGAGCTCAGACATCATCCGCATGTGAAGTCCATCCGTCTGGGAGTGTATGGAGAAGGAGAAGACGGCGTAACGGTTGTGACGCTGAAGTGAGCAGTATGAAAAACGAGCCCGAAATCCTTGTAGCTGACGATGATATCAATATCAGTCGATTGATTCAATTATATCTGGAAAAAGAAGGGTTCATTGTTTCCGTATGCCATCGTGGTGACGATGCGGTCAATGCATTCAGAAAGGACCCGCCGGATCTTGTACTGCTGGATGTGATGATGCCCGGGATGGATGGCTGGCAGGTTTTACGACAGATCCGTAAATCCAGCGAGATTCCCATTATTATGCTGACTGCCAAGGATGAAACAGTGGACAAGGTGGTAGGTCTTGAGCTTGGTGCTGATGATTATATTACCAAGCCATTTGACAGCAAGGAACTTGTTGCACGGGTGAAAGCGGTGTTGAGGCGGACACGTAGGAATGAAGAAAATGCAGAGGACACTCTGGTTTTTCCGGGGCTGACCGTTTCAAGAACACGGTATGAGTGTCATTACGAAGGAAAACAGGTGGATATGCCGCCCAAGGAACTGGAGGTACTGTATTTCCTGTGCCAGCATGCCGGTCAGGTTTTTACCAGGGACCAGCTTCTGGATGAGGTCTGGGGCTTTGACTTTATCGGTGAGACAACGCGAACCGTGGATGTACATATCAAAAGACTCCGGGAAAAACTGCCGGATTGCGAAAAGCATGGATGGTCAATCCGGACCGTCTATGGAGTAGGTTATAAGTTCGAGGTCAAATAATGTTTGCAAGAATCATGGCAGTTGTCGCAGCAGTAATTCTGCTTCTGACCACTGTGTTCTGCGCTCTTGGTGCAATGACCCTGCGTAATCAGCAGGTGAACACGCGTCTGGAAAGACTGACTGAGGAAGCACGGGAAATCTCGTTCCTGGCAGCGCAGAATTATGCCAGCACTGCAGCGCTGCTTATCGGTATGGATGACACAACACAAAAATATCTGAGATGGAAGGCTGAGAAAGTATTTGAACAGTATGGTGCCTATATTGTTGTAGTGGACCGCCGGGGCAGGATTATGGATAATCAGTCCATGGCACTGGAGGATGATCCGGATTTTTCGGCTTCACTGAATGGCGCTGAACTCAGAGAAGCCATGCTGAAAGTACTCAGTGGTGAGGAAGTCTCAGTGCGCGTTATGCTTGGCGGTGAAGCGGTATTTACGGTAGGCGTGCCATTTGTACAAAACAAGCAGGTTCTTGGTGCGGTCCTGATTCATACGAAAGCGCAGAGAGTTGAGGGCGGTCTTACCGCACTGCTCTGGCCACTGATCGGGATCGTTCTGCTGGTAACACTGCTTGCTGCTGCCGGAATATTCCTGTATGTTCGCTCGGTACTGACGCCATTGAAGGAACTGACCAATGCATCAAAAGCCATGGCGGAAGGGGATTATCATGTACGGGTATCTACGGAGCACCTGAACGCTGAGATACGGGAGGTCGCGAACACATTCAACAAGATGGCCGATCAGGTTTCAGCCATGGATGCTTCCCGACGGGAATTTGTGGCCAATGTAAGCCATGAACTCCGGAGTCCGATTACTTCCATCGGTGGCTTTGTAGAAGGCATGCTGGATGGTACAATTCCGGAGGAAGAGCGTGGCCGGTATCTTCAGGTAGTCGCTGATGAGACCCGTCGGCTGAGTAAACTGATTGAGAAGCTTCTCGCGCTGTCACGGCTGGAACGTGATGATGCAGCACTGGAGTACTCGGAGTTTGACATGTGTGAGCTGCTCCGCCGATGCCTTGTCCGCAGGGTGAATGACCTGGACCTTAAACAGATGGAAGTGGATGTTCAGTTCCAGGAAGATCCGTGTATGGTCCATGCAGACAGTGAACGCATGGAGCAGGTCATTATTAACCTGCTGGATAATGCGCTGAAGTTTACCCCTGACCATGGAAAACTGACATTGCGTACGGAAACGCTCGGGGACAAGATTCAGGTAACCATTATGGATAACGGAATCGGGATTCTGCCGCAGGACAGAGAGCATATTTTTGAACGGTTTTTTACGGCTGACCGCGCACACACCTCCGGGAAAGGGACCGGACTGGGATTGAGTATTTGTCAGCGAATCATGCAGATGCATGGGGAAACCATACGGCTTCTGGATGTTCCGCAAGGTGCTGCGTTTGCATTGACACTCGCACGTTCCAAGGAATCGAAAGGCAGGGAGCATAATGCAGGAACTTGAGCAGGCAAGGAAAGAGCTTGACGAAGTGGACCGCATGCTTGTCCAATGCTTTGAAGCAAGAATGCAGATTTCCAGGGAGATTGCACGGATTAAGCGATCCCATGGGCTTGAAGTTCTGGATACAGGACGGGAGCAGAAGGTACTGGAGAGCCGGGCCGGAATGCTTCAGGATCCAGCGCTTCAGGAAGCAGTGAAAATGCTATATCAGACCATTATGGCGCTTTCCCGTGCTGAACAGCAGAAAATCATGGAGGATTCCGGCTGTGCTTGATCGGCATGTATTTCTGACAGGAATGGCGGGCTGCGGAAAAAGCAGTCTAGGCAGCCGGACGGCATGCCGGATGCAGATGCCATATCTGGACATGGATGAAGCACTGGTCAAGCAGTTTCAGCTTACGGTGCCGGAGATTTTTTCCAGATACGGTGAAGAAGCCTTTCGTAAGGCAGAGACCAATCTTCTGATCTGGCTGGGCAGTCAGCATCCGATGCTGGTTTCCACAGGCGGAGGGTGTGTGATGAAACCATGGAATCAACAGTTGATGCGCTCCAGCGGACTGATTGTTCTTATCGACCGGCCTCTGGACGACATTCTGAAGGATATTCGCCTGGAAGACAGACCTCTGCTTGCCCGGAATGGCGCAGAAGGTGTCAGGAAAATGTACCAGGACAGGATCAGTGTATACCGTTCAACAGCCGACATCATTTTTCCGAATACAGATGCTCTGGAAACCTCGGTGCAGCGTCTGGAGCAGGTACTGCGTCAACGATTTGGACTCTACAGGGATGGTGAATAAACGATGGAGGGACAGATTGAGCTGGTGGGCAAAATCGGGTCCATGGCACTGATACGGAAAGAAGACCGGGATATAGATTATAATATTTTTTCACGTCTTGGCAGTGAACTTCGGCCCGGTATGGTCTGGGTGACCAGTGGCGCCACGGAGATCGGACGACTGGACTACATGAAGCGTACAGGCAGGGAACTGTCAGGGGATCCGGAAGAAGACAAGGCAGACTATGCGTCTCAGGGCCAGAGTATTCTGATGCAGAACTATCGGCAGTTTGTGCGTCCGGAGTATTCGATCCGTCAGGTTCTGGTAGAACATACACACTTTAATGATCCGGAGAAGTGTGAACATATCCGCCGGCTGCTTTTGAGGGCTGTATCCCAGCAGGCGATACCGATTGTCAATTATAATGACGCGGTCAGTGATGAGGAAAACAGAAAAATGGAGCTTGCGGTTCGCAGAAGCCAGGGCGTAGAAGTTCATGAATGCGTGGATAATGATGAAACGGCAGCAGTGCTTGCCGGTCTGCTCCATGCCAGAATACTGGTTCTGATGACAAGCACGGACGGTATATACCAGAATCCGTCAGATCCGGCATCCCTGGTTCGTGATATTACTGCCCGGAACCGTGAAGAACTGGAGCAGAAGATTCATGAACTGCAAAAAAGCTGTATCGGTGCAAGCCGGGCCGGTGCAAATGGTGCAAAGGCAAAGCTGGCGTTTGCACTGGAATCCGCCAAGAAGGGCACAACGGTGATTATTGGCCATGCAAGACATCATCTGTCCGATCTTGTTGAAGGCAGAGTGCCATGTACACGGATTGGTCTGGAGGGAGTATGACGCTCGAGGATAGTGTAGACTTTTTTGTCCACGAGTCATGTGTTATGGCATCTCTTGACCTGTGCTGCGGGAATACGGACAGAACATGGCGGGCACTGGGCGGAGCACTGGACATGGAGGGTGCCCGGATCACGCGGGACAGTCTTTATGACCTTGCCAGCCTGACAAAACTGATGACCGGCACACTGGTCATGAGCCTGTATGAGCAGGGATGTCTGGACCTGGGAAAACCTGTGACGGCATATGCATCACAGTTTGAGTACCTGAAGGAAGTCACAGTAGACCAGCTTCTTGGTTTTGAAGTGAATATACAGACCCCGGAAAGGATTGACCGAGCCAGGGACAGAGAAACAGCAGTCCGGGCGTTGTTTGCAGCACGGGCAATGCCTCATACCGGTAGCAGGATGTACAGTGATATTCATGCGATGATCCTGAAATATATAATTCAGGCGGCCTCAGGCAGATCATACATGGAGTGCCTGAAAACGCTGATCCTGAATCCGCTGGGCATGAAGCGCACATATTGTCTGGTGCCGGATTCTGAGCGCATACACTGTGCAAGCTGTGACCGTGAGCACCGAATCGAAGGGAACCGGTGGATTCTCCGGGAGGGAATTGAAAAAGGAACGCCGCATGATCCGAAGTGCAGGATGCTGAACCTTGAAGGAAACGATTGTCCAGGACATGCCGGGCTTTTCAGCTGCATGGAAGATATGGAGAAGTTCTGCAGGGGTATGCTGGACGGAAAGCTTCTCAGTGAGGCAAACCTGGAAAGAATGAGCAGAAACAGGACGGGCAGGAAGCTGGCGGATGGCACGTATACCCAGTATCTGGGGAGCCAGTGTTATGTCCGGCACCCGGAGCAGGTGCATTCTGAAGTACCGGTGTTCATGTCAGACTCAAGTATGGCTGTGAGTGGTTTTACCGGGCATCATCTGTCACTGGATCCTGTGAGTCACATTTTTGAGATTGCACTTGGAAACCGTGTGCTGAACCGCCTGACTGTGCTGGTGCCGCCGGAAGGCAAAAACATACAGGATTATGGACTGGATGAGCGGGGGCAGGGGTGGATCGAATGGACAGACGGAGAGCGTATACGTTCTTCGGTGCGCTATGTATATCTCAGGGATGCACATATGCATAATGCAGCACAGCAGGTGCTGGGTTACCACATTTAGAAGCACAAAGCTCCTGCACTTTGTGCTTTTTTTGAATGGAAGCGGCGGAAAAAACAGGGAAGACTTGCAATTTGGCAGACAAGCGCTATAATAATATAGGTCAAAGAAAGTCAGTGACAAGAATCGAGGGATCAATATGCGGCTTAGTGACACCATTGAAAGCTTTATAAAGACCATGTTGACCCAGGAAGAGCCTGAGGTCGAATTAAAGAGAAATGAGCTTGCGGAATACTTCAATTGTGCGCCGAGCCAGATCAATTATGTACTGGCTACCCGGTTTACACTGGATGACGGGTATGTGATTGAGTCCAGGCGTGGTGGCGGGGGCTACATCCGCATTGTGCGTGTAGTGCCGACCGGCTCAAAACTCCAGTACCTGATCAGTGAAAGGATCGGGGAGATTCTGACAGAAGCTGAAGCCGGGAAACTGATTCACCAGCTGGAAGAAGAGAAACTGATTACAGGCTGTGAAAGTGCCATTATGCGCTCGGCGGTATCCGCCCAGGCACTTTCTGTACCGATGCCGGATACCATGAAAGATGCACTTCGTGCGAAGATTCTTAAGACCATGCTGACCTCGGTTGCACGCAACCGCAGAGAAACCGGGAACACCGGAGCGGAAACGCAGCGATCCATGCAGCAGAAAGGAAAAACCTATGATCTGTGAAGAATGCAACAGCCGGGAAGCAACATGCACAATCAAGGTGATTACCGGCGGAGAAAGCAGGCTGAAACATGTCTGCAATGAATGCATGCAGAAGTTTAACCGAGCTTTTACCAGCGGGAACATTCAGGATCTGCTGTCTTCTATCTTTTCCGCAATTATACCGGAACTGGATCCCAAAAGTGAAACCGAGAATGAAACCATTCCGGAGATTGTCTGCAATAACTGTGGTATGACATACCGGCAGTTCAAGGAGAAAGGCAGATTAGGCTGCCCGGAATGTTATGCAGCGTTCAGGCATGAACTGGAACCCATGCTTCAGCAGATTCATGGCAGACTGTACCACGCAGGCCGTCAGGTACTGACCAGTGAGCGTGCACAGCGTCAGCGCTCCAGACAGGAAGAACTGACACGTCAGATGAATCAGGCGGTTGCTATGGAAGATTTTGAAACTGCAGCCAGACTGAGGGATATGCTCAAGGAGATCGCGGCTGAGGAGGCGAAGGAATGTCTGCGACAGCAACAGTAATGTTTTCGCGTGTGCGTCTTGCCCGGAATTACAGGGATCTGCCGTTTGATCTCAGTGAGAAGCCGGAGAAAGCAGATGCACTGATTGCCCGGACATGCAATGCGATATCCATGAGCCCGCTCCGGGATACATTTGAGTTTTACCGGATGCGCGAACTGAACGATATCCAGCGGCATGTAATGGAAGAGAGCCGTCTGATTACCGAAGATCTCCTGAAAAATCTTCCGGTTGCTGCAGCACTGGTCAATCACAGAGACGGCCTGTCTATCCTGATGAATGAAGAAGATCATGTGCGGATTATGGCTATACAGCCAGGAATGGAGCTTCTGAAAGCCGCGGATGACTGTTTCCGGGTGGATGATGCACTGTCCATGCATACGGAGATTGCGTTTGATCCTCAGCTGGGCTATCTGACTGCATGCCCCACCAATACAGGTACCGGTATGCGTGCCTCCCTTGTGTTGCACTTGCCCATGCTGGTTCTGTATAAACAGATGGGCAATGTTGGACAGACTGTGGCAAAGCTGGGCCTGAATATCCGTGGTGTGTATGGTGAGGGCTCAGAGGCGTGGGGTAACATGTATCAGATCAGCAATCAGGCAACGTTGGGGCGTGCAGAGGATGAAATACTGCATACTGTTCTGGCTGTTGGTCATCAGCTGATTGACAAGGAAAAGCAGCTCAGAGAAAAATATCTCGAGAACAGCAGGATTTCCCTGGAAGATGCAGTGTTCCGGGCGGTAGGAATCATGACGCATGCACGGATCCTGAAACAGGAGGATTTTTTCCGCTACTGGTCCAATCTTCGACTGGGAATTGTCAGTGGGCTTCTTCCTATGGAGCTGGTTAAAGCGGACCGGATGATTGAAGAGGTCATGGATGCGCATCTGGCAGCGTATCATCAGCGCGAACTCACAGATGCGGAACGAAATATAGAACGGGCAAGCCGCGTGCGGAATCTGATGCATAAACTCTGATGAATTCCGGTGCACGACAAATCAGGCATGCCAATGTCGGATTATTGAAAAGACGGGCGACTGATTCCAGACAAACAGGAGAGTTCAGTAAAGAACAACAGCCGAAAGTCTGTATATTGTACAGTTCAGGCACGAGATGTCCCGGGCCTCTGGCTGGCTGCCAGGAATGAGGGGCAAATCCATAGTGACAGGAGAAAACAGGGAATACTCCCGGGTTTGAAAAGAATGGGCAGATTTGGATTCTTCAATTTTTCCGAAAGAGCACAAAGGGTTCTGAATGCTGCAGGTCGTGAAGCTGCGGATTTCTATGCTTCCTATGTGGGAACAGAGCACATTCTCCTGGGGCTTCTTGATCAGGATGATCATATTGTGCAGGAAATCACGGATCATATCAGTTATCAAGCTGCTAAGGACATAGTGGCTTCCCTGCAGTCAGATACCCCGGCACTGACACAGCGTCCCTCGAGACTGGAAATGACCCCCCGGGCGAAACGGCTGATCAGTATGGCAAACCTGACAGCCAGAAGACTGGGACAGGGATATATCGGCCCAGAGCTTCTTTGGCACAGTCTGCTGAGCGACAAGGACAGCATGGGATGTGCGGTCGTGGTACAGATGGGTGTCAACACTGCGACCGCGATGGAACAGATTATGTCAGCCATCCGGGATGGAATGGAAAGCCCGGAAAGAACACCGGATGAACAGCCGAGAAATCCATCCGGTCCGGAAGATTCACGAGGGAATGGCCCGAATTCAGCGCTCAGCCGCTACAGCAGAGATCTGACCCGAATGGCTGAGGACCGGGAGCTGGATCCGGTGATCGGCAGAGAAACGGAAATAGAACGCCTGATTCAGATTCTGATCCGGCGAACCAAGAATAATCCTGTTCTGATAGGCGAGCCTGGTGTAGGCAAGAGTGCCGTGGTGGAAGGTCTTGCCCAGAGGATTGTGGACGGAGCTGTGCCGGACATGCTGGAGGGGAAGCGCGTTCTTTCACTGGATATTTCCAGCATGGTAGCCGGATCCAAGTATCGAGGAGAATTCGAGGAACGGCTTAAACGATGCATTGAAGAGATTCGGAAAGCGGGGAATATCCTGCTCTTTGTGGATGAGATGCATACGCTGGTGGGAGCGGGGAATGCGGAAGGCAGTCTTGATGCAGCGAATATTCTGAAGCCAGCGCTTGCAAGAGGAGAGATTCAGTGCATCGGTGCCACAACACTGGACGAGTATCGGAAACATATAGAGAAGGACGCAGCACTGGCGAGGCGGTTCCAGCCTGTGACAGTCGGCGAGCCTTCCGGCGAGGAAGCCATAGCGATCCTCTTTGGTCTGCGTGATCGCTATGAAGCCCATCATCAGGTGCGCATTACGGATGATGCAGTCCGTGCATCCGTGCATCTTTCCGAGCGCTATATAGCCGACCGGTTCCTGCCGGACAAGGCGATTGATCTGATGGACGAAGCTTGTTCACGGGTCAGAATTGCCTCGTACACAGCGCCGCCGGATGTCAAGAAAGAAGAAAAACGCCTGGAAGTCCTGCAGATGGAAAAAAAGGATGCAGTGAATCATCAGGACTTTGAACGTGCGGCGCGACTCAGGGATGAGGAACGCTGCCTGAAGCAGGAAATTGAAGCCAAGAAAAACTCCTGGGCAAATAAGAAAACAAGCGCAAAGGATGAAGTGTCAGAAGAGGATGTAGCCCAGGTTGTCGCCGGCTGGACAGGGATTCCGGTCAGCCGGATGACTGAAACGGAAGCAGAACGGCTGCGTGACCTGGAATCTGAACTGCACAAGCGTGTAATCGGACAGGATGAAGCCGTGTCTGCGCTTGCGCATGCAATCCGCAGAGCGCGGACAGGTCTGAAGGATCCGAAGAGACCGATTGGTTCATTCCTGTTTCTGGGACCGACTGGTGTCGGCAAAACGGAACTATGCAGAGCACTCGGCGAAGCCATGTTTGGCGACGAGAATGCAGTGATCCGGATTGACATGAGCGAGTATATGGAGAAGTTCACGACATCAAGGCTCATAGGCGCAGCTCCGGGGTATGTCGGATATGAAGAAGGCGGGCAGCTGACAGAAGCTGTACGCAGAAAACCATATAGCGTTGTGCTGCTGGATGAGATCGAGAAAGCACACCCTGACGTTTTCAATATGTTGCTGCAGATCCTGGAAGATGGAAGGCTGACGGACAATACCGGCCGGGTCGTCAGTTTCAAGAATACAGTAATTGTCATGACAAGCAATGCGGGAGCGCATGCACTGAGAACCGGGCGTTCAATGGGATTTGGCTCCGGGACTGTAATGGAACAGGGCAATTATGAGCGTATGAAAGAAACTGTAATGAAAGAAGTGAAGGAGCTTTTCCGGCCGGAGTTCATTAACCGGCTGGATGAACTGATTGTTTTCCATTCGCTGACAGAACAGGATATCCACAGGATTACGGAACTGATGCTGAGGCAAGTGGTGTCCCTTGCCCGAGAACGGGAGCTGGAACTCAGCTGGGACCCTGAAGTTGTGGATTATCTGGCAGAAGCAGGCTATGATCCGCAGTATGGTGCAAGGCCGTTACGGCGGCTGATCCAGAGAACCGTAGAGGATACGCTCAGTGAGGAAATGATTTCAGGGAGTATCCGGAGTGGAGAAAAGCTTCATCTTTACATGGATGAAGAGGGCAGGATTGCCGTGGCGCACGAGACTGCGCGCTTGCCTGCACAGGCAGAAAAGGAATAAATGCAGTATGCAGCAGGCTGGGCTTGTGCAAAGTCTGCTGCTTCTTCAGGCATACGCGAAAAAAGAAGTCCGGGGATCAGGCGTAAGAGAATGAACTCCCAAGGTTCTGAGCCAAAGAGGCGGGGGTGTGGAATGACTTCAATCATGGTGGTTTCCGATATTCATTATCTGGCACCGGAATATTATCAGGGAAGCCAGCTGTTTCTTCGTGCTCTGGCAAACAGTGATGGAAAGCTGACGCAGCACAGTGAAGTCCTGATCCAGGCATTAAAACGTGAAGTTCTGGCAAAAAAACCGGATGCATTGCTGATCACGGGTGACCTTTCTCTGAACGGGGAGAAACTCAGTCATATCCGGCTCGCAAGCCACCTCCGTGAAATCCGGGATGCAGGAATCCCGGTCTGGATTATTCCAGGTAATCATGACATTAACAGTACATGTCCAAGACGGTATGAAGCAGAGAAATGGCTGACCGTGGATACAGTCAGTCCAACAGAATTCCGGCAGATCTATCAGGGGATGATGATGCAACCCTCGGGTTGTTTTGATGCAAACCTGACATACAGTGTCCGGGTATCAGAAAAGGTCCGGGTTCTGATGCTGGATACATGCTGTTACAGGCAGCCTGGCATGATTGCCGGGGTATATACAGCAGGCCACCATGCCTGGATACAGCGGGCACTCGATGAATCCAGGCGGGAGCATGCAGTTGTACTGACAGCAAGCCATCATGGACTGATACCACATACACAGTTTGCATATGAGCATTTTGTGATTCAGAATCGGACAGGGTTATTGGAGAGTCTGGCGGAAAATGGGATTCGTCTGCATGTTTCAGGGCATCTTCATGCACAGCATATTGCACATGAGGGTACGCTGACTGATGCTGCAACGGGTGGCTTCTGTATTACACCGCATCGGTATGCCTGGATTGAAGTATCCGGGGACGACAGAATCACATATACAGCCTGTGCACTTTCAGAAGCCTACCTGCCTGACGGATTTCAACGTGCGAGCGAAGCCTGGTTCATGGATGTCGCGCGACGTAAAAATCTGGAATCCATCTCAGCGTTACCCTTGGATGCTGCTCAGAAACAGAGTATGGCAGAGTTTTCTGCACGATTTAATCTGGCGTTTTTTACCGGTTCATACCAGACATGCGACCCGCGGTGGGCGCAGGAAACAGCATATGCACTCTGGCAGCAGTATCCGGCAGGCATTTTTGGCAGATATTTTACTCAGGTGATTCATGAATATACAGGTGAGAATCTCAGATTTCAAACATAAAAGATTCCGGTACAGTTTCCTGTGCCGGAATCTTTTATGTTTGAAATCCATTATTCACGATGCCGTGGCCGTGTCAGTCTGCAGACCTGCAGGCCGATCTCAAAAAGCAACAGCATGGGGATACCCAATGCCAGCTGGGAAACCACATCGGGCGGCGTAAGAATGGCAGCAAAGACAAAGATGCCAAGGATGACATATTTGCGCTTGGTTGCAAGCATGGTATAGCTGGTGAATCCCATCCGGGTCGTCAGATACAGTGCAACCGGAAGCTGGAAAGCTATACCGAACGGGACTATGAACCCGAACAGAAAGCCGACATACTTATCCAGAGAAAGCATGGGTGTGGCGAGATTATCACCTGCAACAAGGAAAAACTCGACAGCCAGCGTGTAGACTGCAAAGTAGCAGAAGGTTACGCCTGCAAGAAAGAGGAACAGTGCGATAAAGAACACAATGCTGACGGTCCGTTTTTCATTGGGATAAAGCGCGGGTTCAATAAAGCGCCATACTTCATAGATAATGACAGGGCTTGCGAGAATGCAGGCGGCAATCAGTGCAACTTTGAATTTGGTTACAAGTGCTTCGGACATGGCCGTATAGATGATGCTGATCCCACGGCTTGCGATAGGCTCTGTGATCCAGGCCATCAGAGGATCAATGCATAAATAAAAGACGAGGAAAAACGCTACGGCAACGGCAATGAAAGAGACAATCAGAACATGACGAAGCGCCAACAGATGACTGAGCAGAGGCGCTTTGCCTGCTTGTGTTGCATCTGTTGGTGCTTTCTGGTCTGTAATGGCTTCATTGGACTGAGGACTTTCCTCAGTTTTTCTTTTCTTTTTAAACATAAACCGATCCACTCGCGTTATGCTTTTTTCTCTTCATTATCAGTAGTGGTGTCGTCTTCACGGACTTCGTTCTTAAAATCCTTGATACTCTTACCGAGCGCTTTGCCAACACCGGCCAGTTTACTGCCACCAAAGAGAACAAGAGCAAGGACAACAATTAACAGGATTTCTGTAGTTCCAAGACGCATAATAAGATCTCCTCCTGAGTTTAGTGAGTATCAGTATGTTTGAGTTCCTGGTTGGTTTGTCTGAGCTCGCGCCTGATATCGCGAATTCCTGATTCGACCTGTTCGGAAGCATTCTTCAGTTCGGGTGTAATATCAAGATCATGCCGAACATCTTTCAGTGTGGTTTCAACATCGGTCCTGGTGTCATTCAGTTCTTTTTCGAACTCTGCCCAGCCGGTTTCTTCCTTGAGTTCCTTTATAAGAAGACGAAGACGCTTCACCATCCGCCCAAGCCACCGTGCAACTTTGGGAAGGTCCTTGGGTCCGACAATCAGAAAGGCAATGAGCAACACAACAATCAATTCAGAAAAGCCAATATTGAACAGTTGGGCCGCCTCCTTTCAACATGTACATTATAGCGAAGATTCCATCTTATGCAAGCAAAATCCATGAGCAACCGGTGGCAGGCAGATGTCATGGCTGTTCAGGCAGGGAAAGATTCACGAATGCAGCCATGCAGGCAACCAGTTTTTTTGCATGCTCCATAGTGTCTGCTTCAGCAAAAATGCGTACGCAGGGTTCCGTGCCGGAGAAGCGGAGAATGACCCATTGGTTTTCCATATAGACTTTGCATCCGTCTGCATAACTGACTCTGACTGCAGGTGCGTCCAGTTCAGGAAGCTCTTTCTGAATCATGATCTTCTGATGAATCCAGGCCTTTTTTTCTTCGGTCATCATCCAGTCATACTGGGCCATATGCATTTCGCCGAAACGTTCATACAGTTCCTGGATTAACTGGCTCAGGGGCTTTTCCGTGACACAGAGCATTTCTACAAGCAGGCTGGCTGCATAAAGTCCATCCTTGCCGCTGATGTGTCCGCGAACGGTGAGACCGCCGGAGGATTCACCGCCAATCAGTGCATCGTATGTATCCATGCCGTGGGAAATGTGCTTGAAACCGACAGGAACCTCGATACATTTCTGGCCGTATGCATCCGCAACTCTGTCCAGAAGGTGTGTTGTGGCAACATTCCGTACCGCCGCGCCACGCCATCCCTTATACTCGAGCAGATAGTAATACAGCAGTACCAGCACTTCATTGGCAGAGACATAATTCCCCTTCTCGTCGATGATGCCGAGGCGGTCAGCATCGCCGTCAGTGGCAATGCCGACTGCGGCATTATGATCGCGCACAGCGGCCTGAAGATCTACAAGAGTTTCCGGGTTTGGTGCCGGCAGATGTCTGCCGAAGAATGCGTCATGGCGGTCGTTGATGACATCCAGATCACAGCGCGCGGTGTAAAGAATGGTCTGAAGCCCTGTAAGACTGACACCAAACATGGGATCCAGGACAATTCTTGGCCGGTGCCTGCGGATTGCAGCTGTATCGATCTGAGCGAGAATGGAATCCAGATAGCTGTCTCTTGGATCGATAAACTGGACCATGCCGGATGCTGTTGCCTGCTGGAAATCTATGGAGCGTATGCTGCCTTCGTCCAGAGCATTGGCCTCGTCCTGAATTGCCTGAGTATATTCTTCACTTGCATCCCGTCCACCCCGGGTAAAGAGCTTAATTCCATTGTATATTGCAGGGTTATGACTGGCTGTGATCATGGCACCATAAGGCAGCTGCATATGTTTGACGGTGAACATGACCTGGGGCGTCGGACAGCTGAGGTTTACAAAGTAAACCCTGACACTTTCACCGGTCAGTACTTCGGAGAACCAGATGCAGGCTTCCCGACTGAGAAATCTGCGGTCGTATCCGACACAGATTCCCTGATTCTGAGTTCCTTCTCGGACCATGCGCCTGGCCAGAGCTGCGGCAACGCGACGTATATTAGCACGGGTAAATCCGTCACCAATTACGGCTCTCCATCCGCCGGTTCCAAATTCAATCATGCAGACCCACCTTTCTTTTTGTTGCCCATCACGACATGAACCGTATGAGTACCAGTTGTAAAGACAGGGATTACTTCAGCTTTGTGGCCATCCACAAGGATAGATTGTACACCCTTTTGCACATGCTCAGGATTGGAAACATGAATCTGATAGCATGCGCCCCGCCAGAGACGTTCTGCATCAAAACCGTCCCATGCATCGGGGATGCATGGATCAACGGTCAGATGATCAAATTCAGGTCGTATACCCAGCATATAGCGTGTTGCGGCATAGTAGCTCCAGCCGGAAGAACCGGTCATAAAAGGATGCCGTGCCCGGCCGAAAGCACTGTGATCCCGACCCATAATAAACTGACAATACGAGTATGGCTCAGCCTGACGGATTTCCATCAGATCGTTCTGGTTTTCGGGCAGGAGTGCGTCGTAGAACTTCATAGCCCGATTTCCGCGCCCGATCATACATTCTGCAACCCAGGCCCATGGATTGGGATGACTGAAAATTGCTCCATTTTCCTTGATGCCAGGATACACTCTGGTAACAAAACCGATCTGATCATTGATGGTGACAAAAGAAGGTGCGTTCAGCATCAGACCGTAGGGGGTGTAGAGCCATGAATCCACAGCGTCCATGCAGCGTATAGCCTGATCACGGGTTGCTGCACCGGATACAACAGCCCAGGTATTGCTTTCCATGTGCACCTTGCCTTCACTGGCAAGATGACTCCCGATCGGACTGCCATCGGCAGTAAATCCACGGAGGAACCAGTCACCATCCCAGAGCACATCCCGGCATATGGCTGTCATATGGTCCCGGGCTTCTGTGTAATGCCGGACATCTTCATGCCGTCCCAGGACTTGTGCCGCATCCAGAAAATGGTTTGTAGCCCAGATCAGGAGGAATGCAACCATGGCGCTTTCACCGCCGCCAAGGTTCAGACAGTCGTTCCAGTCTGCACGCAGTCCTTTTGTGATCCCGTGCTGTCCGATCTGACGGAAGGAAAAGTCCAATGCGGTTTTCATATGCTCCCATACTGTATCTTCGCCATGATCAGCATAGGGCACGACCTGATCCAGAACAGTGAGGTCACCGCTTTCGCGGATGTTTTCAATAATTGCCGGGATCAACCAGAGAACATCATCAGCACAGGCGTCCTTGATTCCGTGAAGCATGCTTTGTTTATTGGTTTCCGGAATGACAGTAGGCGAGCGGAAGGTATCATCATCCCTGCGTTCAAGCACAGCGGGATCGAAAAGATGAAGACCGTACCCTTCATGCATTTGTCCATGAAGCAGCTGAAGAATACGTTTCATGGACATGGCAGGCTCGGCATGAGGAATACACATGGCATCCTGTGCAGTATCGCGATATCCGAGGCCGGTGCGGCCACCGACTTCAATGAATGAAGAGAACCGCGAGAACAGGACATTGATTTCGCTCTGATAGAGATTCCAGATATTGAGCGAGCGATTCATGTTCTCATGGGGTGTGCGAACCTGTAAGGCGTGCAGCTTCTGATCCCAGAACCGGCGCAGATCCTGGAAGGCTGCATCGACAGCCGTTTCAGGATATCGTGCTCTGGCTTCCCGGGCTTCCTTCCCG
>ONWQ01000020.1 GCA_900321565.1 uncultured Eubacteriales bacterium | reverse complement strand
TGATCTGGCCACTGGGCTGTTCACCCATATCGATCGGGCCCTTGGAAGCCTTATCCCAGGTGATTCCGGGGGCACCCTGCCAGCGGTTGTTGGTAGCCACATATTCAGACCAGCTCTGCGCATGGCACGGAACTGTATGGTTGTTATTACCGCCAACAAGATCCTTGATCATGTAATTGGAAAGAAGACGGACTTCCATCGGGCGGGCAATCTTCACAGCACCTGTGCCGCGGACAACCAGGCCTTTGCACTTCTTGCTTCCCAGCAAGGCACCGATTCCGGCACCACCGCTGTTACCAAAGCTTGTAATGATATTGGACATCGGAACAAGGTTCTCACCTGCCGGTCCAATCGTTGCCACGTCAAACTCCGGACCGTTCTCCTTGGCCAGTGTGGCGTTTGCCTCGTAAGTACCCTTGCCCCAGACATGAGAGGCGTCTTCAATGGAGACCTTATCGTCTTCGATTTTAATATATACGGGCTTGTCGCTCTGGCCTTCAACAATCATGGCATCATATCCGGCATACTTGAAAGCATGTGCGATATGACCACCCATATGAGCATCGACAATGGAATAGCCAAGTGACCAGCAAGACAGAAGTGTGATGTTCATTCTTCCGGAGCAGGGTACACCGGAAGCTGTCAGCGGACCAACGCCGAACACGCACTTTGCGTCCGGTCCCAGCGGATCCGTGTCAAGCGGCACTTCATCCCAGATGACCTTGTATCCGATACCCATACCACCAATGTATGGCTTATATTTCGGCAAAGTATCTTCCTTAGTGATCTCTCCTGTAGTCAGATTCACACGGAGGATTGTACCCGCCCAGCCATTAATGCCATTCTTTACAGACATATACTATGTTTCCTCCTTTTATTTGTGCGTCATACGGGATTAAACTGCCTGCGAAGCAGAAACAATCTTTTCCCAAGGAACAATACTCAGTGCACCGGACGGGCAGCCTTCTGCGCAGGCACCACACATAACACACTTGGAAGACTTGTGTGTTTCCGGATTGACTGTAGGCATATGCCAGGGGCATGCCTGAGTGCATGCGCCACAGCCAATGCACTTTTCTGTATCCACTCTTCTGACACCGAGATCATCGGCATAAATAGCACCCTGCGGGCAAGCATTGCCGCATGCAGGGTCTTCACACTGGCGGCAGGTGTCCGGGAAATATGTCCAGTTGTCCTCTGTGTACAATCCCTGACCGTTACGACTTGAATAGAGGTTTCTCGTGACTTTCACGCGTGAGATGTAACTGGAACAGCATCCGTCATTTGTCAGCGTGCAGTTGATCTCACAGCGCTGGCATCCGACGCACCTGTCAGCATCTACCACAAGCAATCCCTGTGGAAATGCCCATACTCTCACTTTGTCCTCAGCAATCGCTTTCTCGGTGACTCCGAGTACATTGAGCATGGAAGCAGAAATAGCCAGTCCTGCCAGGCTCTTCCCGGATAGTTTCAAAAACTGTCGACGGGTATAGTCCTTGTCGAGAAAGCTTTTGCGGTTGTTGGTCTCTGCCATAATGGAACTCCTCCTAACTCGATTAATCCCTCGCAGACTCTTGATCGACAAAGTCCGGTATGTCTGTTTACTTTCATACATAAGTATACAAAACAAACAGACATATCGGACTCCTTCGCAAAAGGCAAGCATATTCATTGCTGGATATACTCATCGGTCCAAGCGGCCACTTGGGTCTTCCTGGACTCGGAGATGACTTTGTCTGTTAAAATATTATCATATTCAAAGATTTTAGGGAAGTGGATTTGGGGCCATTCCAAAAAAATACTTGTTCATTGTGGAATATGCCCATCCTTCTTTACACATTCCTCAGAATCCGCTAAGATCTGTACGTTCCTGTTATATAAGCCTGATGCAGATAAGGATTGAAGGACTTATGACAGGGATGTATGTTCAGTGTTTCCGGACAACAGACAGTCATCAATCTCATCAAGAGACGGCATGCTGATGCACAGCAAGTAAAGTGATTGTATGACGGTCCACAGCGCTTTTTTCCACATAACAGCAAATGTTCCTGAAACTCCCCTGTTCTTCGGAATATGAAGACGCGGACTGTCCCTGGAATACTGGACTATGAATCATCAGCAGGTTTACACAGATTATAGGAGGACTGTCTGCATGCATGTGTTTCTGACAGGTGACAGGCAGGTAGGAAAAAGTACAGCTCTCAACTCGGTACTGAGTTCTCTGGGGCGTCCGGTTTATGGATTCCGTACGCTTTTTGTATCCGATGATGGCACCAGTCAAAGCGCCTCACTGCATATGCTCCCTGCGCAAGGATCATTTCCTGTTTCAGATACCCGCCGGGTGGCATATCGTTCTGATGGCAGGATGAAAGCCATCCCCGGAGCATTTGATCAGATTGGTACAGGCCTTCTTCAGGAAGCCCGGACTCATCCTGAAGGCATCATCCTGATGGATGAATGTGGTTTTCTGGAAAAAAACGCTTTTGAGTTTCAGTCGGAAATCCTGCGCTGTCTGGACGGGCCGATTCCGGTTTTAGGCGTTTTACGCAAAGATCAGGACTGGCATACATTGATTGTCCAGCATCCCAATGTGCAAATGCTCGAAGTTACACATTCGAACCGTAACGACATTCCTCAGCGGGTTATTCAGGCACTGGGTGAGGAACCTGGCATCCCGTGCTCTATGAAGGAGACTCATATCTGCTGGACAGTCAACCATCAGGCTATGCCGGATCTGTATGCTTCCCCTGGATATGAACCGAAACTGTTGCTTGGCTATCTGGTCACGCATGGCTACTGCAGAACAGCCATGGATGTACAGCAATGGCAGCATACTGACAGTGTCTGGGATTTTGAGCTTAAACCGGTTCGTCAAGCCCCGGACAAGACTCCTTCCAGCCCGCTTACAGAACCGAACCGGAAGCAGGTTCATGAATGTCTGCACCGGATACGCATGATCCCACACAATCATGGAATCCACACAGCAATACTCTTCTGTCATGAGCAGTATTACCTTGGGCAGGATATTTCCAGGCACCGTGCAGTAGACAGAGCATTGGGATATGCGATAGCAGACGAATGTATTTTGGCAGAATCCATCTTGGTTGTGTCGTGCCGGATCACTGCATCGATGATACATCAGGCCAGTAATGCCGGAATCCATTGCATTGCAACGGATAAGGACATCAGTAATCTGGCTATATCAGAAGCCAGAGCAAATTCCATAGTGTTAATCCATGGCTTGCCTGAAAACAAGGCAGCATCAGGTTATCACACTCAGTCGGAGGAAACCTTATGAGAATACTCACAGTTGTCGGAACAAGAAGCTCCGGAAAAACAACCATTATTACAGGCCTCATTAAGGAACTGATATCACGTGGATACAAAGTTGGAACAATCAAGTCGATTTTCTGCCCTGGTTTTCAGATGGACAAGCCCGGTACAAACACATTCAGACACCGGACGGCCGGTGCCGCGGTCATTGCCGCCCGGGCTGATCACAATACAGTGCTGATGTATCCTGATAGGCTATCTACTTCAGACTTGCTTTCACACTACCGCGAATGCGACTGGGTACTATGCGAGGGTGACTATGAAATCCCCTGTCCGCGCATTGTAGCGGCGCATGCGGCCGAAGACGCACGAGAAAGGATCAACTCTCTGACTTTTGCCGTTTCCGGTATCATAGCAAATCAGATGACAGTGCTTGATCAGCTGCCTGTCATCAATGCGACTGATCATATTGACGACCTGGCCGATCTCTGTTTGCGTTCCGTACCGGAATGCACTGATCTGTCAGCATTGGATAGCGCCCTGCACGGTGAAGATATCGCCCTGTCCAGAGCCTGGTGCACCGAGGGGTGTCATGGGCATTCCGCAAAAAAGAAAGGCGTCATTGCCGTTGTCGACGGTCATCCTCTTTCTCTGACGCCTGAGCAGGAGCAAGTCCTTCGCACCTGGGCAAGCAACCCGCAGTGATGGTCCTGGGCAGTATCTGTTGCCAGTCTGTGCATGATTCCTGGAACACTGTTCCGGGAGTAACCGTGATCCGGTACTGGTCCGTAAAAAAAGAACGGTACATCGCGTATCGTTCTTTTTTAGTTATGACCACTCTTCCAGACTGTCTGCCTTTGATCTCAGACTCTATCAGTCTTCCCTGCTATCGTCCACATCAATTAATATCTTCATACACTGTTCACGGTTTTCATCAATATACTGATATGCCTTCAGGTAATCCTTAAAGGCAAAATGACGTGTCATCAGAGGCGCAAGCCTGACTTTCTGAGTCTCCACCAGCTGAATCGCTTCAAGATAATCCTCATGTCGATACATCATGGAAGTATTCAGATCCAGCTCATGATCATTGAGTACAGCCAGATCCGCCTGAGCCATATCCGCAAATACTGCTACGAGAACAATCATACTGCCTTTCCGGGCACTCCGGATAGCCTGGTTGATTGTGATATTATTGCCGGCACAGTCAAAGATTACATCTGCCTTATCTGGTCCGAAGCAGGAAAGCAGTACATCATTATAGTCTGCATTCCGTGTATTGACAGCATAATCCGCACCGCATTCCCTGGCAATACTCAGCCTGTAATCGCTGATATCCGTAACCAGTACTGAAGCCGCACCCATTGCTTTGGCGCTCTGTGCGGTCAGAATTCCAATAGGACCCGCACCGATCACCGCGACGTTCTGCCCTTGGATATCGCCTGCGCGATGCACTGCGTGAACCGTTACCGCAAGCGGTTCAATCATCGCACCTTCGCTGAAACTCATGGATTCCGGAAGAGGTGTCACCTTGGAAGCATCCACCAAAAAGTACTCGCTCGCCAGACCGGTCGTCTGAAAGCCCATAACCTTCAGAGATTCACAGAGATTATACTTTCCATGCCTGCACGGCCAGCATGTTCCGCAGACAACCTGCGGCTCAACGGTTACTTTCTGTCCTGCCTGAAACCCTGACACACCAGGTCCGATTGCCTCAATCCGTGCTGAAACTTCATGGCCCTGTGTCACCGGATACTTGGTAAATGGATGCTTTCCATGATAAACATGAATATCCGAACCGCATACACCGATTTTCTTGACCTTGAGCAGTATTTTTCCCTCAGTAACTTCCGGAATCTCTGTCTCACGGAACTCTATACAGCCCGGGCTTGTCATAACCTGTTGCAGCATTGTTCTATGTCTTCCTTCCATTCAACTTATTATACAATCGTGTTGCATACTTCAGGAATCACGCAAAAGTCTAATGTCTGTACGCTGTGATTATTATGCATCTGATTTCACAGAATTGTAAGTTTATATGGCGTCAAGGTACGAACGAACAATGCGCACACATTCTTCCCAGCCCATTCTTGAGGAATCAATGCACAGATCATAGT
>ONWQ01000122.1 GCA_900321565.1 uncultured Eubacteriales bacterium | reverse complement strand
TTGTTGATCATTTCCATGATATGCAACGCCGCATGTGTTCCGATTTCCGGTGTGGGCAGGGCTACGGTGGTCAGCGGGGGCTGCAGGTAACTGGAGATTTCACGGTTGTCAAATCCGGCTACAGCCATATCCTCCGGGACCCGGAGACCAGCTGTGTGCAGGGTGGCCATACAGCCCGCTGCCATCAGATCATTCATGGCGAAGATGGCTGTGGGTCTGGGGCTCAGCTTCAGCAGTTCGAGCGTCTGTACACGTCCGGATTCGTATTCCCAGTCCCCATAGCGGATATACTCCTGAGGCAGGACCAGTCCGGCCTGCTGCAGAGCCATCTGAATGCCCTGCAGGCGCTGAGCGGTAGGGTACGAGTGCGGATGCCCGGCGATCACGGCCAGCCGCTCATGCCCATGCCGGAGAAGATACCGGACCATGTCTGCGGCGGAATCCCGGTTGGAATAGGAGACAAATGTATCCGTCTCCGTACCGTGTGAATAAGCGAACACCAGCGGTGTATCCATGGGATCAAACAGGTAATCCAGATGCCGGTCATGCATGGCCACATAGATGATTCCGTCCACATGAGCGGACTGGAGCAGCGCAAGACCGTCATTGATCCGCTGACGATACATACCGATCTGTTCGTACTGATTATAAAGGCCTTCCAGCAGATGCAGGTCATGGAAGATGGTCTTGTACCCGCTTCTGGCCAGGGTGTCGCTGATCCCGCTGACAATGGCTGCCACCGGAAGACCACGGATATCTTCCACCAGTACCCCTATGGTCCGGGTCTGGCCCAGACGCAGGGACTTGGCCAGGGTATTGGGTCTGTAATGTACCTGGGAGATCGCCATCAGTACCCGCTCGGTGGTTTCAGGAGACAGCTTCTTGGAACCGTTGACCACATGGGATACCGTAGCTGTGGATACGCCGGCGAGCTCCGCGACATCGCGCATGGTTGCCATACTATCCGCTTCCTTCAGTTAAACGATTAATAATTATTATACGGAATGCGAAAATGCCGTCAAGTGGACAGGTTATGAAATTAACCTGCAATTATTTGCCAGAATATACAAATAATCCCTTGACAATTCAACAATGTGACAGTATTGTAAAGATAACCGATAGGTTAAACGTATAACCATCTGTGCGCGTGAACTGAATAGGAGGAAACGGTATGAAGAAGGTATTGGCAATCGTGCTCTGTCTGGCTCTGATGCTGCCGCTGCTGGCGCTGGCGGAAGGAGACGGCCGGGTACACATCACGTATTCATTCTGGGGCAATCAGACAGAAGCGGAAAGCGTCCAGGCGGCGCTGGATGTGTTCAATGGCATGCAGGACAAGATCTTTGTGGAACCCATGCAGATTCCCAATGAAGAGTATACACAGACTCTGGTGAACTATGCGATTGCAGACCAGCTGCCGGACTGCGGCATGGTCAACGAGAATGCGGTTCTGTATTTCTCCCGTAACGGAGTGATGGCCGACGTATCGGACATGTATGCCGGAGAAGAACTGCAGCCCATGGACTGCATTACCTTCCGGGATGCGGGCGTGCCGGTCGGATATTCAAGCTGCAATGAAATTCTGATCCTGTACTACAACAAGGACATGTTTGATGCAGCCAATGAACCGTACCCGTCCGCGGATACACCCTATACCTGGGACGAGTTCGTGGAAGTCGCAAAGCGCCTGACGTTTGACGAAGCCGGAAAGCATCCGGGCGAAGAAGGCTTCAATCCGGAAAAGATCGTGCAATATGGCGCATTCGTGAACAACTGGACATGGCAGATGGAAGTCTGGGCACTGTCCAATGGCGGAGCCTGGTTCTCCGAGGACGGCAATGAGTGTCTGATCAATTCCCCGGAAGCCATTGAATCGATTCAGAAGGTTGCAGATCTGGCACTGGTGGAGCATGTGGCACCGCTGAATGTCATTCCGGAAGACAACGGAATCGGTGTGGGCATTGGCAGCGGAACGGTTGCCATGACCACAGACGGCACCTGGCGTCTGGGCACGGACTTCCCGAATCTTGAGATCAATTACGGGATTGCACCGCTGCCTGTGATGAAGGAAGAAGTGACCAGCTGCACATCCGGTCTGACTGGTGTGTTCAAGGGCAAGCATCAGCAGGAAGCCTATGAGTTTGTCAAGTGGTATACACGTGAGGAGAGCAACTGGGATTCTCTGGTGCTGACCGGCATCTGGATGCCCAAGAGTGAGTATTACTACAAAACCGAGGAAGGCATTCAGGCCTGGCTGGGCAATGAAAAGTATCCGTTCAAGGATCTGGAGACCGGCCGGAAGGTCCTGGTGGACTACACCATGAACTATGCAAAGCCCGCCTGCTGGTACTTTACACCGAATACCCAGATCACGACCAATGAGATCCTGTTCACTGCGCTGCAGAGCGTATGGAGCGGGGAGCGCACGGCGGAGGATGTGATTACGGAAATCTATCCGGAACTGTGCGAAGCGATCGTGGTTGACTGACAATCCGGTAAGCATGAGCCGGGGGAACGTGTCTGCGTTCCCCCGGCTTGCAGGTTATGACCGGACAAAGGAAGGGATCGGGAAATGACCGTGCCGCTGAAAAAGAAGATCCGCTATAACCGGGCAGAGACGAGGGCTGCCTGGATCCTGCTGCTGCCCTCGGTGATCGGCCTGATCTGCATTACCTATCTGCCCATGATCGCTTCATTCACGCTGAGCCTGTTCAGCTGGAACGGCCTGGGTGAGATGAAGTTCCTGAGACTGGAAAATTATACCAGACTGTTCACCAGAGATACCAAGTTCTACGGTTCCCTGCTGACCACGCTGGAGTATGCGGGGATTTCCGTGGCAGGCAGTATTGTCTATTCCATGATCATTGCCCTGCTGCTCAACCGGAAGATTCCTGCCCGGGGGTTCTTCCGTGCGGTCTTTTATCTGCCCTATGTACTTCCGGCGCTGGCGGTCTATCTTGGATGGAAATGGCTGTATGATTACAATCATGGATTTTTCAATTACGGGATCAAGCTGCTGGGCGGGAGTTCTGTGAAGTTCCTGGATTCCAGTGCCATGGTTACCCCGTCTCTGGCCTGTATTGCGGTCTGGCTGAGCGGGAACCTGATCGTGATTTTCCTGGCCGGACTGCAGAACGTACCGCGCACATACCACGAAGCCGCGGAGATCGACGGGGCCAATGCGTGGCAGAGGTTCTGGGGGATCACCATCCCGTGCATGACACCGATCATTTTCTATAACCTGCTGATGAGTCTGGTCACCAATCTGCAGGTGATCACGCCCGCCCTGTCCCTGACCAAGGGTGGACCGGGCACGGGCAGTTATTTCATGTGCTATATGCTTTATACCCAGGCTTTCAAGTCACATAAGTACGGGTATGGGAGTGCGATTGCAGTGGTCCTGTTCCTGATCATTGCCGTGTTTACCGGGATCCTGTTCGGCACCAGCAAAAGCTGGATCTTCTATGAGGGGGATGACAAGGCATGAGCATGGCTTCCATGAACAGATCCCGCAGTGGGCGCATGGCGTCCCGGCACCGGCGGGAAAAGACGGCGGACATCCTGTGCTTTGCACTGCTTGTGGTCCTCGGCCTGGCTGTGATGTTCCCGATCTACTGGATCTTCCGGTCTTCCCTGATGTCCAATGCGGAACTGTATGCGTACCCGCCTGCGTTCCTGCCGCCGCAGTGGCGGTTCTCAAACTATGCGGATACACTGCAGTCGTTTGAATACATGAAGTTTCTGGGCAATACCATGACCATTCTTCTGCCGGCTGTGCTGGGCGCAGTCGTGACGGCGACCATGGGCGGGTATGCGTTTGCGAGACTGCGGTTTCGCGGGAAGAAGTTCCTGTTCACACTGTGCGTGGGGTCCATGCTGCTGCCGTCCATGGTAACCCTGATCCCGCTGTTCATTGCCTGGTCCAAACTGGGGCTGGTGAATACATACTGGCCGCTGATCCTGCCGCATTTCTGCGGCGGCGGTGCGTTCAATATTTTCCTGATCCGCCAGTTCGTCAAGACGGTACCCCGGGAACTGGATGAAGCGGCAACGATTGACGGATGCGGGTATTTCCGGATCCTGATCTTCATCATTGTACCGGCGATCAAGGCGGCGATGATTGTGGTCGGACTTCTGAAGTTCATTGAGCTGTGGAATGATCTTCTGCAGCAGGTGACCTACATCACGCGCCGGGAGCGGTATACCCTGGCCCTGGGACTGAACATTTTCAGAGGGTCCTTCAATGATGACTGGTCCAGCATCATGTGTGCCACATGCCTGTCCTTTATCCCGGGTATTGTGTTCTATCTGATCGGACAGAAATACTTTGTGGAAGGAATTGTCATGACCGGTATGAAGAACTGAAGAAAGGGGTGGACAGGATGCGGATGCGTGAGATTCCGCTGAGGGATGTGCACATTACCGATGCGTTCTGGACAGCCCGGCAGACGCTGATGACGGATGTGACAATCCCGTATATGGAAAGGATCCTGAGGGATATGGTACCGGATGCGGAACCATCACATGCCCTGCAGAACTTCAGGATCGCATGCGGGGAGGAACAGGGTGCATTCCATGGCATGATCTTTCAGGACAGTGATGTGGCGAAATGGCTGGAGTCTGCAGCGTATTCCCTGGCCCTGAAGCCGGATGCGGAGCTCAGACGGCGGGTGGATGAAGTAGTGGCACTGATCGGGCGCTGTCAGCAGCCGGACGGATACCTGAACACATACTTTACGGTGAAGGAACCGGAGAACCGATGGAAGAACCTGCTGGAGTGCCATGAACTGTACTGTGCCGGACATATGCTGGAGGCAGCGGCGGCACTGCACGAAACGGCAGGCATGGACGGGCTTCTGGAAGTGGCGGTCCGGCTGGCGGACCATATCTGTGACAGGTTTGAGCGGGAGGAAGGAATTCCCGGACATCAGGAGATTGAAATCGGGCTTCTGCGGCTGTACAGGGCGACGGGCAGGGCACGGTACCGGGATATGGCGCTGCGGTTCCTGAACCTGCGCGGGCAGGACCCGGACTGGTTTGCCCGGCATACGCCGGCACACCCGGGTGTGCATTACGGCGGATATGATATCTCCCCGGAAGATACGGTATACAACCAGTCAGATGTTCCGGTGCGTGCACAGACCAGAGCGCGCGGGCATGCGGTTCGTCAGCTGTATATGCTGACGGCCATGGCAGATGCTGCATACGAGACAGGGGACACAGGCATGCTGGAGGCATGCGAACGGGTGTTTGAGAATATCACCGGAACGCAGATGTATGTGACAGGTGCAGTGGGTGCATCCGCGTACCATGAGTCGTTCACGGTTCCCTATGATCTGCCGGACAGCCGGGGATACGGGGAAACCTGCGCTTCCGTTGCCATGGCCTTCTTTGCCAGGCAGATGCTGAAGAACCGGGCTGACGGGCAGTATGCGGACCTTCTGGAGCTGGAACTGTATAATGCCGTGCTGGCGGGCATGCAGCTGGACGGATGCAGGTTTTTTTATGTGAACCCGCTGCAGCTTGATCTGCGCCTGGCAGGCCGTGTGCCCGGGTATGAGCACGTGCTTCCGAGACGGCCGGGGTGGTACCGGTGCGCATGCTGTCCGCCGAACCTGGCGCGCCTGATCGCGTCCCTGGGCGCGTATCTGTGGGCGGAGGATGCGGATACGGTATACTGTCATCTGCTGATCGGAAGTGAAGCAATGACCTCCCACGGACGGATCCGGCTGGACAGCGGGTATCCCTGGGAAGGCCGGGCAGAGGTGACTGTGACGGATGGCGGGACGTTCACGCTTGCGGTACACATTCCGGCGCATGCACAGACCTGCGTTTTCACGGTCAATGGTGAGCGGGTGGTCCCGGAAGAGAAGAACGGATATGGGTACCTGTGGCGTGTCTGGCAGCCGGGTGACCGGTTGGGGATCACGTTTGACATGCCGGTGCGGAGGATCTATGCGGATCCCCGGGTGCGGGACTGTGCCGGGCGTGTGGCACTCGCCCGGGGTCCGCTGGTATACTGTCTGGAGGATGCGGACCATGCGGTGCCGGTACTGTCCATTGTATTGCCCGGACAGGCGGAGGTTCAGCCATGCCGGGAGATTCCCGGATTGCCTTCAGAATGGGTCGGGCTCCGGACGGAGGGGCTTGCGGAGGAAACCGACGGGCCACTGTATGGCACACAGCCGCCGGTGCGGACCCCGTGCCGGGTGACAGCGATCCCTTACTTTGCCTGGGCGAACCGGCAGCTGGGGAATATGACGGTCTGGATCCGGGAAACGGATACCGGGCATACCTGAAACACAGAGATGCCGGGTGGCAGTATGCAAACTGCTGTCCGGTTTTTTGGATGTACCCGGACAGCGGGGACGTAAAAAAGCTGCGACAGACAGGTTCTGACGGAACCAAATGCTGCTTTACACCGTATAATGAAGTAGAAGGCCTGGTATACAGGCCTGAAGAGGAAGGAGCTGGCATATGAAACGGATTGGTATTCTCCTTACAGTCCTGGTTATGATCATGACATGCACAGCCGCAGGTGCGGAAGAACTTCCGCTGGAGAGGCTGTTTACGGCAGGGAAAACCCTGCTGCTGAACACACATAATGTAACGATTGAGGGAACAGCCGAGTTCTCACTGGATCATCAGGCAGCGTTCAAGAAAGCGGAAGCCTCCTATATTCAGGACGGGACTTCGTCCATATGGCGGCTGAAACTGCTGACGCCGAGAAACGGCGGGGAGCGCGTGACCGGGTTCACAGTGGTTGCCAATGATGAACTGCTATACCTGATGGAGGATTATACGCCCGGTGTCTACTGGGAGGGCAGTGATCAGCCGCAGGATACGGTCCTGAGAAACTCGGCATACCTCAGTCAGATCCTGGACCTGACCGAGCTTCTGCTGCCGCAGATCGCGGAGCAGCTCGGGGACAGTGTGCGTGAGCAGGCAGACGCGAGCGGAAAAACTGTGGAAATAAGCATTTCCGCGGACCAGGTTCCGGATGCCATGAACCGCCTGATGAACCTGGGCGGACAGTTCCTGATCCGGCGTCTGTTCGGCGTGGATTATGACTATGATACGTATGCGGGTACCCGCATGGAACAGTACGTGACGGTTACGCAGGGCATTCTGGGATGCACGGAATCCTTTACGCTGCAGAACCTGGAGCTCCGGGTAGAGACGGACACAGAGGAGCGGATCAGTGCGGTCGAAGGCCGGCTGGAAGTGGAACTGTCCACATACAATGACGGGAAACACACCCTGGAAGTGACCCTGAACGGGCATGCAGGCGCATACGGGCAGAGTTATGTGGGCGCATTCTCTCCGGAGGCGTACGGTGTGCGTACTGAGTATGAGCTGGCAACGCTTGCCGCGGAGAGCATACCGGAGGAGCCGGTACAGTCGGAGCCTTTTGTACCGGAAAAAAAGGGCAGTGTGGTGTACTCTGAGCGCTATGAACGGATTCATCTGGCGGAAAAGACACTGGAGAAGGTCTATGGTCTGACGCCGGATATGTATACATTCTTCTCCCGGTCTGTGACAGAGGACGCAAACGGCGCACTGAGCCTGAAACTGACGGGCATGAATCATTACGAGATTCCGCTGGGCACATATACCGTGACGGTGGACTCGGACGGTGCGAAAGCGGTGTGGTCGCATGACGGCAAGGATGTCGGCAGCGGGTTTGAATCCGAGGTCTGGGGGCTGGAACAGCTGAAGGAAATGCTGAAGATCACCAAGGAAATTCATGAAGTGCTGTCGTTCTATGACGATGCGGAGCGGATCGCGGAAGCGGCACAGCCGGGCTATGTCATGCCGACAGAAGAGCTGATGGACTATGCCATGGATATTCCGACACCGGAAGAGCTTGAGGCAGGCCGCCGTCTGAGCTGGGAGGAACTGGAAAAGATCGGCAAGCAGGCAGTCTATGAAATGTTTGAGCTGAGCGAGGAACAGGCAGCGCAGCTGGAGAGCATGAATGATGCGGATGAGCCGAGTTATGAAAAAAAGGACGGCATGCTTGTGTACCAGGCATGGGAGTACCTGACTCAGAGAGAGTACCCGGAATGGACGACCGGGGACGGGATTTATGAGGTCCTGATTGATGCATCCACAGGGATCGTGGTGGATATCATCTATGATTCCGGACTGAACGGAAACGGCTGAGCCGGGATTGTGAGAAAGGAAGCGGAACGGATTGAAAAGAATCCTGAGTATACTGCTCCTGTGCATGCTGCTGATCCCGGCTGCACAGGCGGATAATGTGGTCACGGCACTGGCTACGGAAGTGAATCCGGAGCATCTGGCATCCGTTGCGGTGCATGCGCGCGTGCTGGACTTTGATGCGGCCGCAAGGAGCATGAAACTGGAGCTGATCGTTCCGGAAGTGTTTCCGCGGGATGGCGTGGAGTCTCTGCAGGTCGGGGACGGGATTTATACGGACGGCGCCGAGGTGCGGATTGAGACCATTGAACGGGACGAGACCGGTTCGGTTTCCATCAATGGCGGCGGGTATGAATATGAAAAAGGCAAGGTCTGGCTGGTGGAGGACA
>ONWQ01000062.1 GCA_900321565.1 uncultured Eubacteriales bacterium | reverse complement strand
TGAGGTGAACGAACGTCTGCAGTCGGGTTCTCCGCAGCTGGCTCAGTGGGCGGGACAGATGTTCCGTCGCCGTTGCTGCTGCTGCCGCTATTACCACTGCCGGAGGTGCGGGATGTCGTGGTCAGCGGTTTGAGCAGGGAAACATCCCTCTGATTCGCATTCAGTTCGCCGGGATCCGGAAACCGGAAGCGGACAGCATTCACGTCGGTCTCCATGCCCTGCATGGTAAGATCCACCCCTGTCTCGGGTTTCTGATCAGAACTGACAAACTGGTCTGCGAGACTGCTGGTCAGGTCGATAAGATTCAGGAAGGAAACCTTCAGCTCATCCTTGAGACCGTTTAGGCTCAGGCCGGGGTTGGAAACCTTCAGCTCATCCGTGAGAACGATCTGACCGTCCTGGATCGTGTAGCGCAGCTCGGCTTTATTTCCGGCATAAAGCTCCAATGTGCATTGTTTTCCCTGCAGATCCAGATAACGGATCCTGACATGGCCTTCCAGAACGTACAGCGTGGTGACCCGTTCACCAAACGGTTTATCACTCTCCACGGGCAGGTCGGACAGGAAATAGATCGTTCCGCGGATTCCGACCGTCATGGTGTTGGTCTGAACCTCCAGGGTTTCATCCTCGGCAAGCTTCTGCTGGACATCCATGACCAGTGTACCGCTGGTCAGGGTCAGTTTCAGATACTTGGCCTGCTGGATGAACTCCACCCGGGTCTCCTCATCCATCGTCACGATCTTGGTGGAGTCCAGAGAGATGGAAGCAAGACTCTGCGTTCCTGTACAGATTGCCTCGCCACTGGAGAACCGGGCGTTTTCCATGACAAAGCGGGACTCACCGGAAGGCGACTGAATCTGGACGCTGCCTTCATAGTGAAGAAGGCGCATGGTTTCGGCCGTGTACTCTTCTGCATGCACCGGGCTCAGCGAAATCCCGGCCAGAAAAACGGCGAGCATCATGGATGCGACGAGTTTCATAAGTCTGTTTTTCATGTTTGAGGAACCGGCTTCCGGAATCTTTCCGGAAGAAGCGTCTGCTCAGCCCGGTTCTTTACCTCCTGTCTTTCCTTGATACGATGTTCGGTCCGTCAGTGGCAGCTGCCGGGCCGGCGCGTGGGTCAGGTCGGAATGGGGGGATGTGGGACGGCCAAGGTAACGGATACACAGCATGGTCAGGTCATCAAACTGGGGTGCCGGACCGACAAAGGCAGCAATGCTCTGGCGGACGGCTTCGAGAAGCTCATCCGGTGTGCCGGTCTCCCGGCTGCGGAGTGCCTGAAGCATCCGGTCCGTGCCGAAGAGTTCTTCCTGTGCGCTGGTGGCTTCCGGCACACCGTCGGTATAGACAAAGAGTGTATCGCCTGTTTCAAGCTGGAGCGTGTAGGGCCTGTACCGGGCACCGTCCATGCCGCCGATCACGAACCCGTGCCTGTCCTTGAACAGTTCAAAGGTTCCGGAGGCTTTCTTCAGCGCCGGGTATTCATGCCCGGCATTGACCGCGGTGAGGAGGCCTGTGGAGAGCTCCAGAACACCGAGCCATACAGTGACGAACATGTCGTTCGGGTTCCGGGCACACATCTGGGTATTCACCATGCGCAGTGCTTCACCGGGCGGGTTCCCGGCCAGCACGGCATTGCGGATCAGGGATGCGGCGACCATCATGAACAGGGATGCCGGGACGCCCTTGCCGGACACGTCACCGATGACGAGCCCGAGATGGTCTTCGTCGATCATGAAGTAGTCATACAGGTCCCCGCCGACCATCTTGGCAGGGGTCATGGAAGCACTGAGCGTGAACTCGCTGTGCTCCGGCAGCGGACCCGGGAGTGCACTGGACTGGATCTGTGCGGCCACCTCAAGCTCTGCATGGATTCGTTCGTTCTCCAGGGCCAGCCGTATGCGTTCCCGGGCGGCCTGTACATAATGCACAGCCAGGGCCAGAATGAACAACACAAGCATGGCGGACGGGATCCAGAGCGGGTGTGTGACATACCCGGCCTGATAAAGCAGCAGGGGAATGCCAAAACCGGCGAGGACATATCCCGCAAAGACCGCAGTGCCTGTTTTCAGTCTCAGACGGAGGAACAGCCATGCTGCGGACAGGCTTACCAGGAAGAGTATGAGCAGCTGTGGCCAGGCCGGGACTTCTCTCTTATACCTGCCATCCAGGAGACTCTGGATGACATTGGCCTGGATCTCCACACCATTCATGCGTGTATGCGTGTCCACCGGTGTGAAGTAATCATCCTGCAGGCCCGGTGTATAGGCGCCGATCAGCACAATCTTGCCGGCCCAGTACTCCGGAGGGACCTTGTCCATGAGGATATCGACGATGGATATGTCATCCGAGTAGGCACCGGGCCGCGCGGTGTAGGGGATATAGAAGGCACCCTGCCGGCTTACGGGCGGGAGTTTCAGCTGTTTTCCCCGGCTTTCAAGATAGATACGTGCGGTTTCGCAGGCCATGGAATAGGTCCTGTCCTGGCCGTAATCCACATAGGCCAGCGCGTGCCGGATGATCCCGTCGGCATCCGATACGGCATTGATATGGCCCTGGACCGTGCAGGCGGCCAGTTCCGGGTAGGGCTCTTCCATGCTCAGCACGGCGGATGCATCCAGAGCCACGGCATGGCCGTTTTCCCAGGTGACCTGCATGCCGAAGTCTGCCAAGGAAGCAGTCACGACATGCCCGAGGGCTTCCGCAGCGGCTGCAAGCCTTGCGTCTGCCTGTTCAAAGCTGTACCCGGCGTAGAGGATATCCACGGCTGTGACGGCCGGAAGGTGCTCCGGGTCTGCAGCCAGTTTTTCCAGTACAGAGGCGAGAATGTTTCTGTCCCAGGTATTGTAGGGTCCGAGTATGGAGAGGGATTCTTCGTCAATCCCGATGATCACGATATCGCCTGAGGCTGTACCCGGACGCTGGTACAGCAGGTCCTGTGCCCAGCGGTCCACCCGGTGGATACTCCCGGCGGCGATCAGGATCGTCACAAGGAGTGCGCCCAGCAAAGGATACAGATACTTTCTTATTCTTTCCAAGATGCTCCACCCCTTGCCCGGATCCATGCGCTTCCCTGGGCTCCCGTCGGATGGCGGCCATGATACCCGGCTGCCTCCGGGTGTGGCCTCAGGAATGTGCGGGACCCGGCTTCAGCTCTATTGTATGGGAAAGAGCGAACAGAATCAAGCACATGGCAAAAAATGTTCAGGAAACAGACGGGCGGTACGGGCAGCGGCTCTTGTTTTTGTGCCTGCTCGGGCATACAATGCATTCTGCATGCGCTGCCCGGGTGCGGGTGCGCAGCAGGAAAGGAGAATGGACTATGGGCTGTACAACAGTGCTGGTGGGCAGGAATGCCAGCAATGATCATTCCACAATGATTGCCAGAACGGATGACGGCTTTTTTGATGTCAAGAAGCTGATTGTCGTGGAACCGAAGGATCAGAAGAAGATCTATAAGAGCGTACTGTCGCATGTTCAGATTGAACTGCCGGAAAACCCGATGCGGTATACCGCATGCCCCAGTGTGGACCCGAAAAACGGGATCTGGGCGGCAACGGGCATCAATGAAGCGAATGTGGGCATGACAGCTACCGAGACGATCACATCCAATCCCAGGGTACTGGCAGCAGACCCGCTGGTGGAACTGCAGAAACCCAGGACGAGACGGGATAAGGAAGTCCCCGGCGGAATCGGGGAAGAAGACATTGTGGTGCTTGTGCTGCCCTATATCCGCAGTGCCCGGGAAGGCGTTCTGCGCCTCGGCCGACTGCTGGAAGAGTTCGGGACGTATGAATCCAACGGGATTGCATTCAATGATGAGCATGAGGTCTGGTGGCTGGAAACCATCGGCGGGCATCACTGGATGGCCCGGAAAGTGCCGGATGAGGCTGTGGTGATCAATCCGAACCAGTTCGGCATGGACGCTTTTGATCTTGAGGATGCATTCGGAAAACAGGAAGCACACCTGTGCTCTTCCGACCTGCGCGAGTTCATTGAAAAGAATCATCTGGACCTGAACCAGGGCGGCCGGTTCAACCCGCGGGATATCTTCGGCTCGCACACGGACATGGATCATATCTATAACACACCCAGGGCCTGGATGATGGGGCGGTATCTCACGCCGTATTCACATCGCTGGGATGGCGATCAGGCTGAGTTCACACCCGAGAGTGAGAATATTCCATGGGCACTCGTGCCGGACCGCCGGGTTGCCGTGGAGGATGTGAAAGCCATGCTTTCGGCGCATTACCAGGGTACACCGTACAATCCCTACTCGAACCAGGACACGGGTAAGCGTGGTATGTACCGCTCCATCGGCATCAACCGGACCGGTGTGACATCTGTCTGCCAGATCCGCAGTGATGTACCGGAAGCCATCAAGGGCCTGGAATGGATCTGCTTCGGGTCCACAACCTTCGATGCCCTTCTGCCGGTGTATACCAATGTACCGCGCATGCCGGAGTACCTGAGCAAAGTGACGCTGGACACTTCCACGGAAAACTTCTACTGGGGCAGCCGGCTGATCGGCGCACTGGCGGACCATAACTATGCAAGCAGCATCCAGCATGTGGAGCGCTACCAGAATGCCGTCATGACCAAGGGGCGTCAGCTGGTCCGGGAATATGACGAACGGATGGCGGCCTCCGGCGACTGGAGCCTGGCCTCGGAAGCGAATGAAAAGCTCTGTGACATGGCAAGAGAGAAGACGATCCAGACACTGAACAAGGTGCTTCTGGACGCGAGCCAGCATATGAAGAACGGGTACAACCGTGCAGATAACTGATGCTGATTCCGGCGCTGAACCGGTTCAGAATACCGTCAGCGCGGAACGGTGTCTGCAGTGCTGCAATCGGGCATGCGGAGCATGACGACGGGGTACAATTGCGCAATCCGGGACCATATGTTACAATGTATGCGTGACTTCAGACAGGACGGGCAGGCCTATGAAGGAATCTGTGAACCGGAAAGGCAAGTAAAAGTAAGAATGCATCCCGGCAAGCCTGTGCACATCGTGCAGGCTTGTTTTTCGGTGTGCAGACGCGGAACCACGGAATCAGGTGGTCCGGATGTCTGCAGGAACGGAGGTATGGAATGATCCTGATCGTTTTGATCCTGGTACTTCTGCTGTGCGTGCTTGGGTTTGGACTTGCGTCCTTTTCCATGCAGATCCGCAGGCAGACACTGGAGCAGGCGCGGGAATGGCAGCAGGCGCATTATGACCTGTCCTTTTATGACCGGCTGGAAAAAACGGATTATACCGTGAAAAGCTATGATGGGTATGTACTGCATGTGCAGTATCTGAAAAACCCGGCAGGTGCGGACCGCTGCGTGATTGTGTCCCATGGATATACGGATAACCGTTACGGTGCGCTGAAGTATGCGGGCATTTATCTGCGCCTGGGCTTTGATGTGATCATTTATGACCTCCGCGGGCATGGAGAGAATGAGAAAACCTTCTGCACGTATTCCATCCGTGAGGGGCATGACCTGATGATGCTCATTGAGGACTGTCATAAACGGTTCCCGAACGTGAAGATTCTGGGTATTCACGGGGAATCCCTGGGCGCAGCCTCCACGGTTGCATGCCTGAAATACAGGCCGCGTATCCAGTTTGCCGTGGCGGACTGCGGGTTCAGCGCCATCCTGCCGATCCTGAAGGCAGGCCTTCGGCAGATGCATCTTCCGTCTTTTCTTGTGCACTGGGCATCCCTGTTTGCAAAACTTCGCTACGGATACTTCTTCAAGGATATGAATCCCATGAACGGACTGAGCGAGAACACGGTGCCGGTTCTGTTCCTGCATGGGGCAGAAGACACATTCATTCCGCCGGTGCACAGCAAAACCATGGCCAGGACTACGCACGGAATCTCGCAGCTGCATCTGATACCGGGCGCGGGCCATGCGGAGTCTGTGCTCAAAGAGCCGGCCATGTATGAGCAATATGTTCAGGAATTTCTGAAGGCGGCCGGGATTCAGGTCACGGAAGGAGAAGCAGTATGCGACTGACAACACTGTGCTATGTGGAAAAGGACGGATGTTATCTGATGCTCCACCGGACCCGGAAGGAGCAGGATGAGAATGCCGGGAAATGGATCGGGATCGGCGGACACCTGGAAGAAAACGAATCCCCTGAGGAATGCATGCGC
>ONWQ01000476.1 GCA_900321565.1 uncultured Eubacteriales bacterium | reverse complement strand
TCCGCCTTGTGTTCCCTCCGACCAATGAAGAGCGCCGCAAGGACCTGACCAAAGTTGCACGCAAGAGTGCTGAGGAAGCCAAGGTTGCTGTTCGTTCCATCCGTCGTGATGCTGTGGAACAGTTCCGTAAACTTAAGAAAAACTCAGAAATCACGGAAGACGATCAGCGCGAAGCAGAGGAAAGTATCCAGAAGATTACAGATAAGGCCATCAAGGATGTGGATGAAATCTGTGCCAACAAGGAAAAGGAGATCATGGAGATTTGAGTCCGGAGTCTTTGCTCGGTTTTCCCCTTGAAGAGGCACGTCTCCGGCTTGGAGATCGGGCGGATCACTACCGGATTCTCCGGACAGAACCTCCGAAAGGTCGTACATCCGGGGAACTGCGGGTTGTCCGCATAACCGGGGACACAATCACTGTGGCACCCTTTTACACCGCACTGACCGGCTTTGAAACCAGGGAATCTCTGACAGAGTAAACATCATGCGCAGGTCTTGTGCCTGCGCTTTTTTCCCCAACGGAGGAATGAACCATCATGTTCTCGATTGAACACCTTTTCAGGAAGAGTGCCCCGCATGCACGAACAGCCGACGACTTTTCGCGGCTTCCTGCCCATGTGGCCATCATCATGGATGGAAACGGACGCTGGGCTAAAAAGCACAGGCTTGCTGTGGCCAAAGGACACCGTCAGGGCACTGAAACACTGCGTGAGATCATACGGCATACAGATGACCTGGGCATCCGTGCCCTGTCACTGTATGCATTCTCCACCGAGAACTGGTCCAGACCGCAGGAAGAAGTCGATGCTCTCATGCAGCTGATCCTCGACTTCTTTGCTTCTGAAATCGATGAACTGGATGCAAAGAATGTGCATATCCTGATTCTGGGCGACAAGTCGCGTCTGCCCCGTCTTCAGCAGGAGACACTGCTGCAGGCAGAGGAGCGCACAGCCAAGAATACAGGCCTGCATCTGAATATCGCCATTAATTATGGCGGTCGCGATGAGATCGTCCGTGCTGCCCGAAGGCTTGCATCCCTGGCCGCTGAAGGCAGGCTCTCCCCGGACAGTATTACAGAACACAGCTTTTCTGATTATCTCTATACGTCCGGTCAGCCGGATGTGGATCTTCTGATCCGGACCAGCGGTGAAATGCGACTGAGCAATTTCCTGCTGTATCAGTGTGCTTATGCTGAGTTTCTGTTTCCTAAAACACTATGGCCCGATTTCACAGTTGCCGATTATGATGACGCACTCATGGCGTTTGGCAGGCGGAACCGTCGTTTCGGTTCACGCAGCTGATCTCAGGCAGAAGAAGGGGTACCCATGACACAGAGAGCCATAACCGCCACTTTCCTGATCGCCGGTGCGCTGCTGCTGATTTATTTCGGTGGTTTTGCACTGATCATTACAACAGTAATCTGCCTGATGTTTGCTCTGTACGAAGAGTACCAGGCATTGAGCAGGGCTGGTCATCAGCCGGTTGCATGGCCCACCTGGGCTGCACTTGTTCTGAGTGTACCCTTAGCTGCATGCTTTGGAGAAAAAGTGGTCATTCCGATCCTGATGGGTGCTTTTCTTGTCACAGCAGGATGCGTGATTTTCCGCGCTCAGCCTCAGCTGGATGATTTAGTCATGAGTCTTTTGCCACTTTTTTCCGTAGTTCTTCCCGGGTTCGCCGTGATATCGCTGTCGCATGTGCAGCCATTGAGTGTGCAGCGCACACTGCTCGGTCTGCTGATCGCGGTTCCCGTCAGCTGTGATTCCCTGGCCTTTTTTGTCGGCACACGTATGAAAGGCCCTCATCTGTGCACTCAGGTCAGTCCGCACAAGACCATTTCCGGTGCAGTCGGCGGGCTTGTGGGTGCTGTCGCAGCTGCCATGCTGATCGGCCTGATTGCCAGACTCATCTGTGCACCAACCACATGGCCTCTTCTTCCCCACTGGTGGCAGTATCTGCTGATCGGTCTGACCGGCGGTGCAGCTTCTCAGCTGGGCGATCTTTTTGCATCCCTGATCAAGAGACACTGCGGCATTAAGGATTTCTCCAATCTGTTTCCAGGTCACGGCGGTATGCTGGATCGTCTGGACAGTATTGTGTTCATGGCAATCGTCGTCATGTGTTTCCGTCTTCTCACAGCCTGACAGGAGGGTGTATGACCACCATTTCTATTCTTGGTTCTACGGGTTCCATAGGCTCGCAGGCACTTCAGATCGTTGAAATGCATCCCGAGCGGTTTAAGGTAGCTTGTCTGACCGCACGCGCCCGGAAAGACCTGCTGTTCGAGCAGGTACGCAAGTTCCAGCCCCAAATGGCAGGCCTGACAGAAGCAATCCCTCTGACAGAGGTCCCGGCCGACCTGCGGCATATTCAGTGGGTCATGGGCCCTGAAGCTCTGCATGTCGCAGCAGCAGAGGTCCCGGCCGACCAGGTACTGGTCAGTGTTGTCGGGATTGCTGGCCTTCAAAGCGTTATGGATGCTCTGGAAGCCGGCAGACAGGTCCTGCTTGCCAATAAGGAAGCGCTGGTCACAGGCGGACACCTGGTCATGGAGAAGGCACGGCGCATCGGCAAGCCGATCCTTCCTGTCGACTCTGAACACTCAGCCATCTTTCAGTGCCTTCAGGCAGCCGGGCCAAACCGGCCTACCGGACTGCTCCTGACAGCTTCAGGCGGTCCCTTCCGTACCTGGAGCCGGGAACAGATCTGCCACGCCACACGCGAACAGGCACTGCATCATCCCAACTGGTCCATGGGGCAGAAGATTACCATTGATTCTGCATCCATGTTCAATAAAGCACTGGAGATCATGGAAGCACGCTGGCTGTTCGACCTTCCGGCAGAGCAGATTCATGTTCTGGTTCATCCGCAGAGCATTGTACATTCAGCCGTCATGTTTGAAGACGGTGCTGTTCTTGCACAGCTGGGTGTACCGGACATGCGCGTCCCGATCGCCTACGCCATGAGTTATCCTGAAAGAATTCCCACAGGGTCAGAACCGCTGGATCTTTTCCGGACCGGAGCACTGACTTTCGAGCCAGGGGACCCCGAACGGTTTCCCGCACTCCGTCTGGCCGTCGAATGTCTGAATGCAGGCGGTGCCGCATGTACCGTACTCAATGGTGCCAATGAGGAAGCTGTCGCCGCCTTCCTGGGCGGCCGGATTGCTTTCGGTGACATTACACATACCGTTGAGTATGCACTGGAGCACTGTCCCGGCCTGCCGGCTGAGACACTGGATGATATTTTCCAAGCCGATGCTGCAGCCCGGCGGGCCGCCTGTGCATATCTCAGCGGTTTGAAAGGGGCTTGATCATGTTTTTGTATATTCTCCTGGCTATTCTGCTGCTGGGTATTCTGGTAACCGTTCATGAATTCGGGCATTTCGCTACCGCACGTCTGTGCGGTATTGAAGTGCAGGAGTATGCCATCGGGTTCGGGCCCAAGCTTCTCTCCCGTGTCGGTAAGCGCGGAACCCGTTATTCGCTCCGGCTGATTCCCATGGGCGGTTTCTGTGCATTCTATGGCGAAGACTCCACTGATGAAAAAGAGCTTGAAGATCCACGGGCTTTCGGAAAACAGCCAGTCTGGAAGCGCATGCTGACTGTCCTCATGGGACCCGGCATGAACTTTCTTCTGGCTTTTCTCGTTCTTTTTCTTGTCTTTGCCATCCGAGGAGTCACTGCCATTCAGCCAGTCATCCTTGCAGTGGAAGAAGGCAGTCCCGCCTGGTCTGCCGGACTTCAGGAAAACGACTGCATTGTCCAGATCGATGGTGTATCCATGATTGCTGACAATATGGATGCTTTCAGTGAAAAGATCGCTGCCTGGAAAGAAGGCGACGCGCCACTGCAGATTACTGTGCTTCGCGGGACAGAAGAAACCACGCTGGAACTGACACCCTTCTATGATACTGCCATGGACCGTTACCGGCTTGGTGTAACCGTCAGCGGCAC
>ONWQ01000529.1 GCA_900321565.1 uncultured Eubacteriales bacterium | reverse complement strand
ACGTACTGGAGGAACAGAAAGCATGGAACAGCCGGAAATTAAGGTAGGTTTTGTACAGACAAAGAGCATTATGACCAAATCCAACGGACCCCTGGGCGGGTACTCGGTCAATCCCTATGTGGGGTGTCCGCATGCCTGCAGGTACTGTTACGCAAGCTTCATGAAGCGGTTCACCGGGCACACCGAGGACTGGGGCTCCTTCATGGATGTCAAGGAATGGCCTGCCATCACCAACCCGCGGAAATATGCCGGCCAGAAAATCATTATCGGCACGGTTACGGACGGGTATAACCCGCTGGAAGAGAAGTTCGGAAAAACACGTCTTCTCCTGGAGCAGCTCAGGGACAGCGGAGCGGACATCCTGATCTGTACCAAGTCAGACCTCGTGCTGCGGGATATGGATCTGCTTAAGGAGATCAACAGACAGAACCGGCTGACCGTGTCCTGGTCCGTAAACACACTGGATGAATCCTTCAAGGACGACATGGACTGTGCTGTCAGCATTGAACGCCGACTTGCGGCCATGAAGCAGGTTTATGACGCAGGCATCCGTACCGTCTGTTTCATTTCCCCTGTATTCCCCGGGCTCACGGACATTGAGGCGATCTTTGAACGCGCCAAGGACCAGTGCGACCTGGTCTGGCTGGAGAACCTGAACCTGCGGGGCGGGTTCAAGGCAGGCATTATGAACTACATTGCCGAAAAACATCCGGAACTCATGCCACTATACGAGGAAATCTATAATAAGCGGAACCGGAGCTATTTCGAAGCCCTTGAAAAGAAAGCGGAAGAGATGGCACAGAAGCATCTGTGCCGCTTTGTGGACAATGAGACGCCCTATGAGCGTGTACCCCAGGGGCATCCGACCATTGTGGATTACTTCTATCACGAAGAAGTCCGCGGCACTGACAACAGCGGGGTCCGTAACCGCAAATAAGCCTGCGATACAAATCGATTTGTCCGGTCCTCCATTTCCCGTCAGGCGTTCAGGTGCATGAAGCAGCCCTGAGGCTATGGAAAGAGTAATGCTGTATGCTTCGATGGAAGGACAGCATAGCATCCGTGCCCGGCATCAGCCGGGTGCGGTTTATTTTATGTCCGGAAATAACATGAAGTGAAGACCAGGGTCCGGCTATGCAAGGCATATAAAAAGACGGGAAGCCCGCATTTCTGCAAAGCTTTCCGTCTTTAAGTCCAGACCCTGTCAGACATGCTCCTGCTTGGCAGAAGGTCATCTGCAGAGCTTCCGGCCGTTTTGTTACATTGCGCCGCGACGGGTGAGCACAACCCAGACCGTTCGCAGAAGAATCTTGCAGTCAAGGATCAGCGACCAGTTTTCAATATATTCTCTGTCCAGCTGAACCACCTGGTTGAAATCCCGGATCTTGCTCCGGCCACTGACCTGCCAGAGTCCTGTAATCCCGGGCTTGGTGGACATTCTGCCGCGATGATATGGTTCATAGCGTTCCCATTCATCCAGCGAAAGATCCCGGATCCAGCCACCGATACCTTTTTTCCAGCTGCCATCGGCACGCTGAACCTGACCGATGATGCGTGGATCGTGTTCCATTTTAAACATCAGGTGGTCTCCCTGACCATCGGCAGCGGCCACTTCCTTCTTACGCTTTTCCGCGTCCAGATACATACTGCGAAATTTAATGATCCAGAAGCGTCTGCCGTTTTCGCCGATGCGCAGTTGTCTGAAAAAAATAGGACCGGGCGATGCCGCATAGATGAAGGGACCAAGAACAATGGTGAGAAGCAGAGTCAGTATGCTGCCCACCAGGCCGCCTGCGATGTCCATGATTCTCTTCAGCAGCAGATCACGGCCCGAGACATACCCGAGACTTGTGGTAATCGTGGCCTGGCCGCAGACCCATTCCACATTCTTATGCCGGGCTTCCAGCTGATCCATGCTGTTCATGGCCACATGGACTGTAATACCCATGCTCATGATTTCATTGATCAGGTTCACCGGCATGGGCTCTCCCGCAGGAATATCCAGATACACCTCATCCACCCAGCTGTTGATGAGATACTGGATCAGACTGTTGCGGTCAGCAACCACACTGAGTGCTGCGATCTCCTGATCACCATGCTTGATGTGGCTCAGTTCCTTTTCCGCTTCCTCCAGGTTTCCGTCACTGTCAAGCAGGGCTGCGCCCACAAACCGATAGCTGTTGT
>ONWQ01000366.1 GCA_900321565.1 uncultured Eubacteriales bacterium | reverse complement strand
TCTGTATGTCAAATCTCTGGATATGATCAATCCGTTCGTAGTCGCCTCATCCCCGGCCACACAGGGTGCCAGGAATGTCCTGAAAAGTGCCGCGATGCGTCCCGGTGCCATTACCATGCGCAATTTCGGTCATGGCAGTGGTGGCGGCAGTTTCTTCTCTCCGGATGCTTCTGCCGCATTCAGGGGCCAGCAGTGCTTCCACAGTCATGCCGTCGGCCGTCAGGTACCGGATACCGTTTCCACACTGGAACAATACTGTGAGGAAGTCCGGCAGGCACGGAAAGCCCTGGACTCTGATATCAAGCTCTGGGTGTCTGTAGGCCATTACAGTGACATCGTCAAGGGTGGTGACTGGGAAAAGGACTGGGTGCGTCAGGCCAGAGAGCTTTCCCTGGCAGGCGCTGATGCGCTTGAGCTGCACTTCAATACGCCCGGTGTTGCCGTAGCCAAGGACCGGATCTTTGATTACTATGAACTTGTCCGTCACTGCACTACCATGATCCGACAGGCTGCGCCTGCTTCCGTGAAGGTCATGGTCAAGCTGGCTGTGGAAGGCTGCGATGTACTCACATCCATGCGGATTGCCCAGGCCTGCGGCGCGGATGCCGTAGGGCCTACAGCACGCTGGAAGGCTTTCTATATGGATCTGGACTGGCGGCGTACACAGCCACGCCCGGGCTCAGGCTATGGCGGTACACAGGCCAACCCCATTGTCTGCTATGCTGTTGCTGAAGGTCGCAATAACGGGATCACACTGCCCATGTATGCCGGAGGCGGCGTTTTCTCCTATGACCAGGCCGCACGGCTGATCATGGCCGGAAGCGACTGCGTTCAGTTCGGTGCCCTGGCCTGCTCCGGCGGGACCATGGCATGCAAGAAAGTCATTCATGACCTCGAATCATGGATGGATCAGGCAGGGTATCCTGATCTGGACAGTCTCAAAGGGGATGCGCTGAAGCTGTTTAACATGCCCGGGGATTTTGCCAAAGCAAGGCAGAACGCACTCGGGGATGCCTACCAGCAGTGTCAGGTGAATACCGATCAGTGCATCGGCTGCGGACGCTGTGTGGATGTCTGCTGGCATGAAGGCATTGAAATCACAGACCGGAAAGCAAGAAAAACCGATCAGTGCATTGGATGCGGCTATTGTTTCCAGGTCTGCCCCACCAAGGCACTGAATGTGGACGCAGGAGAGATCCTTGCACGGCCGTTCCTGGATCAGGACTGATCCCCTCGGAAAAAAATGAAGAGCGTACAGAGCCGGTCATTCCGGTTTCTCTGTACGCTCTTTCTGTTTATAAAAGTGCTGTATTACTTTTCTGCATCAGTTCCGTTTCCGGAAGCTCAGCAATCAGGGAAAGGAGTTCCGCAATCTCATCCTTCAGGATGTCACCCTCCAGTGCATCCCTGAAAAAACACAGCGTCGGCCACTGGACGAGCATCACGATCCATGCATACCACACAAGCGCCTGCAGTTCTTTCTCCGTTGCACGATAGTGCTTCAGCATATGCCCGATATGTTCCCGGTAATACCCGAGTGCATGCTGGAGCCGTCTCCCTGCACCGACCGGCACGGTTTTTCTCTCGTCATAGTCAAACCCGGCCAGATTGGCAAACTGATTGACCACGACCTCCGTCCCGGCAAAATTGAAATCAATGAACCCGGCAAAATGCCCGTGCGTATCCACGAGAATATTCGAGAAGTTTTCATCCCCCTGAAAGACACATCGCGGCAGGTCGCGGTATACTGCTTTCAGCTGCCTGCGTGTCTCCGCATACCGTCCGCCAAGCTTTTCCGCAAGCGTACTCAGCCCAAGCCGGTTCAGGCAGTCCGTCAGCTGCAGGAAATTCTCTTCCTTTTCATCAATCCCGGATGCCTGATCCAGCGGGGACAGGTCAAACAGACTGTACATGCCCATGGTTTCCGATAGATCCACGTTCCGGAACCGATCCGCAAACCGTGCAACACTCTCCGCAACCTCAAAGACCAGGCGCTTCGCATCCGGAAGATGCATATCCCCCGCGACCGGAAGATCCGCATACTCCGACAGATAATACAGGAAACCACTCCATGTATGCAGGTATCGGCCGTCCGGCTGAGCAACAAACTGTGGGCAGACGATCTGCATGGAATGATAGCGGTCAATCAGGCGGCTGAGCTCCTGCATACGTGTTTCTGTCATGCCCGGTGCATTGCAGAAACGCAGAACGTACCGATGGTCAATGAGATAGTTCAGGCGCACATCCGATTCATCATGCGTCGAATCCACAAGCCTGACAGAATCCGCCTGTCCTATGCCATACAGCCCGAGCAGTGACAGTACCGTCTCCCGGTCCGGTGCATGCATGCCCAGTGGAAACCGTTTGCCCGGTTTCAGACTTTCATCCAGATCAAACCGGTAGACCAGGACCTCGCGCAGTCCCCGGGCATACATATCATGATCTTCCGGAATCCGGGCTGTTTCCACATACCTTCCGCCCGCCATCTCACAGGTTCTGGCCGATGCGGTATTGTCCGGATCACAGGTAATGATCACATGGTCCATCCCATGCCTGCGTGCCAGTCGGAACAGCAGTCTGCATGCTTTCGCCGCATAATGGTGCCCGCGGAAGGCCTCATCTATACCATACCCGATATTTCCGCCGATGTATGTCCTTTCATTATGCCCGATCCTCAGGTCACAATGACCGATCTTGGTCCCGTCCGGAAGGCAGATTCTGAAAACATAGGCAGGCAGCCACTGTTCCTCCGGCCGTGCCTCACTGGTATGATCCAGCTCCAGAAAGAGCTCCTGATCCCTCAGTGTATCCGTATCGAAAAACTGCATACCTGCTTATGTCCTCCTCTCTCCAGACCCGCTTTTCATTCAGGACACAGCGGAACCACGTACGGCTCCCCGTCATCGCGCCTGCCGGCTGATCAGCATACCGGCTATGCACAGGACCACCGCGATACTGTACAGCAGGATTGCCAGCCAGTTCGGAATCCTGCGTATGAGGTGATCCGTCGCAATCACAGCCGCGCCAAGTACGATCCCTATGAGTGTCAGACTATGCATGCTTTTCTTCTCCCTTCATCTTCCGCATCAGGCGCTGCTTGAACGCCTGAACCTTCTGCAGTGTACCGGTTGTGAACAGAAACCCGAAGAGCATGGCGATCAGTGCCAGTGCAAACGTGGCCCCCTTGATGAATTCTGTCCAGAAGGTGCCACCGATTTCCATCAGGTTCATGCCGGCATTCACAATCAGTGCAATCATACCGATCACAGAATACGCCTGCATAATCCTGGCTGTTCGCTGCTTATCCGCATTGCTGTACTCAGCCACCTGAATCACAGTTTCCTTCATTTCCTCATCCATGCGTCTGTCTTTCCTTTCTCCGGCCATGATTTCCCGGAGATCCACCTGGTAGAACTCTGCCATTTCTGTCAGAAGATCCAGATCCGGCATATTACTGCCGGTTTCCCAGCGCGAGACGGTTCTTCTGGATACATGAAGAGTCTCTGCCAGCTGCTCCTGGGTCAGCCCCTTTTCTTTCCTGAGTTCTTTCAGGAAAACGCCAATCTTCTGGAGATCCATCCGGGCTCCTCCTTTCGTTGTCCATTGTTACATGGACTGCAGCCAAAGACCAGGACACAAAACGAGCAAATGCCCTGTTTTCAAGGATGAGACACACATGTCCCACGGGAAATGCCTGTCCCGGGATGCTTTCCGGGACTCTGCACAGAGCGTTTCTGAACCTCATCCGGCCAGCCGTCGGTCTACGTCAGGCATGATACTTCCGGCTCGCGCGCCGGAACCAGATCAGGCAGAGTATTACCTGTACAATCGTCGAGCACGGTGTGGCCAGACCGATATGGAACATGGACACAGGTACCTGGCGGCTCATGAAAAACGCAACCGGAATCCGGACCAGAAAAGCACCCAGGATTCCCTGGATCATGACAAAGCGGGTCATGCCAAGACCATTGAAAAAACCAATGAAGCAGAACAGGAAACAGGTCAGGAGGCAGTCAATCGCGTACGCTTTCAGATAGTCCGCAGACGCGAGAATTACCTGCGGATCATTGGCAAAGATTCCGGAGAGCAGGTCACCGCGCCAGAATGTAAGAACAAACATCAGGACGGCCAGCACTGTGGAAACAGCAATGGCATAAACCAGTGCTTTCCTGGCACGGTCATACCTGCCTGCGCCGATATTCTGTGCCACGAACGCAGCCATGGCCTGCATGAATGCAGCAGGAATCAGCATGATAAACCCGCATACCTTTTCTGCCACACCGATCCCGGCAGATGCGACCAGGCCCAGACCATTGACTATGGCCAGAAGCACAAGGAAAGAGATTCCGACCAGCAGGTCCTGCAGTGCTATGGGGATTCCAAGCCCTGTCACTTTCCGGATCACCATTCCATTAAAATGCAGGTCAGCTCTCTGCACCTGAAAAGGCAGATTCCGGTGCCTGAGAATCAGCAGGGAAATCAGTACACTGGCCATCTGCGCGCCAACCGTCGCAATGGCGGCACCGGCAGTTCCCATATGGAACACAGCCACCAGCAATATATCCCCTGCAATATTGCAAACGCATGCAATCAGGACCGTCATCAGCGGTGTCTTGGAATCGCCGATCCCGCGGAATATACTGCCAATCACATTATAGGCAATGATAAACAACGAGCCAAGCCCACAGATCCGGATATACGCCGCGGTTTCTTCAAACGCCTCCTCAGGCGCATTCATGAGCGCACTCAGCGGTCTGCACAAAAGCGGAACCAGGACTGTAAATACCAGGGCAATCACCGTAAACAGACAGATACTGCTTCCGATCACCTGACCGCCTTCCCGGCTCCGTCCCTCGCCGATGCGCTGCCCCAGAAGAATCGTTGTTCCCATGGCAAAACTTGTGATCAGATTGGTAATGGTCATCATGATCTGTGAACCCGTGGATACTGCGGAGACATCCACCGACTGCGCAAACTTACCAACAATCAGGAGGTCTACCGCACCATACATGGCCTGGAGAAACATGGCCATGAACACCGGCACCACAAAGCGGATCAATGGAGCAAGAATCCTGCCTTCCGTAAAATTGTTTTCCTTTTGCATATCTTTTCCCCCAAACAAAGAACCGGATAAGCTCCAGGCATCTCAGTCTGGCATCTTATCCGGTCGATCATTTCTTCTGAATCATCTACCCTCCGATGAACATCAGTAATTCTAGCATGCCTTCCTGCATTGTCAATTCCATCCGGAAAAGGGAAAGTATTCACAAAACAGAAATTTCGTGATATTTTGGTTGTGACATTTTTTCTCACAAAACTGCCATCCGTCTCAGACCTGCGTATCAAAAAATGAAAGCCACTGAACGGCGGGAAAACATTCAAGGAGGAGACAAACATGGATATGAATCAGGAAAACAACAAGCAGAAGCTTGATCTGGAGACTCTGGAACACGTAGCCGGCGGTGTATATCAGACAGTGGACACCGGTGTGGACGGACTGAATGCAGCGGTCCGGACAGGCCCCAGCAAGACAGAAAAGCAGATTGCATCGCTCCCGAACGGTACCGTTGTGGATCAGGTCGGTGATCTGGTGTATGATCGGGTCTCACAGCGCTACTTTGCTCCCGTGACCTATATTGATAAGAACGGCACCCTGAAAAACGGCTGGATTGCAGCCTCCATTATCGGAATAAGACGCTAAGCCATCGGATGCTGACAGCACCATGAAACTTCACCCGCATAAAGGTCCATATACACCGTAATCGGTCCAGAAAACCAGGGGAGCCCGGAAAGAACACTCAGGTTCTGAAGGCTCCCCTGGTTTTTACATTCAGCTGGCCGTCAGTGCAACCCAGGCTGGCCGGAATCCGCTGCGGAGCGCATTCTTTACAGAGCGTATGTTCGCCCAGGCTGCAGCATAAAACGGGACCTTCCCGCAATCGAAAACCTCACGCGCCAGCTGGTTCGTCAGTGCAGATGCCACACCATTGCGCCGGTACTCCGGCAGCACATCGATCCCGATCTGCCACATATCCGGGCAGTCTGCAGAGCATGCAGCCAGGCCGATCAGTCGTCCCTGATCGTATGCACCAACACCCAGCATATCCAGTTCCTTCCGCTCACTACACAGTGCATGCCGCCATTGCGGCAGATACAGTCCTTCAAAATCTTTCGGATGAAGCAACCGTGTCTCATAAGGGCAGGACAGATCTGCGCAGAAAATCTGCACCGGATCCGGCAGATAACAACCATGCATCCAGGATACCTGAGCACCGCACTTCTGCAGGATCTGATTCAGTTCATATATCCCGGGCGTGTCAAAACAACGATATATGCCCTCCGTCCCCTGTATATATGCCTCCACATCCGCCATCAGGTCCCTGCGACAGGATGCCACAATATTGTTTCCGTATGAGAACAGTGCGCATATATGCGGTAGCGTCATATATCGGCTGGCCTGTTCAGAAAATTTGGATTCCACAACCACACTGGTGTTCCGGCGGAAATCTTCTTCCCGACAGGAACAGTCCACGGCTGATTGCCGCATGGCAACAGTCATAATCTCATTCCAGTCCATACAACCTCCTCGCAGCCGGCAGAATCCCAACAAATCAGGGAATCAT
>ONWQ01000040.1 GCA_900321565.1 uncultured Eubacteriales bacterium | reverse complement strand
GCAGATGAGTGTGTACGAGTCTTCTCAGATTGGCACACTGTTCAACAATATGTTTGAATCTGTCATCACCGGTGAGAGTGATATCGATACTGCAGTCGCCTATGCACAGAGCGAAGCAGAGTATACCCTGGAAGATTATCAGTAATTCTCCCTGATTTAAATCCATGACTGATGCGTGTTTCAAGTGTCCTGCCGTTCCCGCGAACGGCAGGACCGTTCGTACAATCAGGAGGAGCAATACGCCATGACTGCCTGGACACAACTGAAACGCAAGAAATACCGGAGAGATACAGTAAAAGCATGGGCATTGTTTGCACCTTCATTGATTTTCATGACACTGTTCACATTCTATCCGTTTGTGAATACTTTTGTCCTGAGCTTTTATAAAAAGAAGCTGTCATCCAAGGCAACCGTCTTTAACGGCCTGAAGAACTATGAGCGTGCGTTTGCGGACCCGATCTTTAACAAGTCGGTCAGCAATACTGTTTCATTTGCCCTGGCTGTGATTCCGCTGGCCCTGATCCTGGGACTGACGCTTGCACTTTTACTGAACAAGAAAATACCGGGAAGAACGATCTTTCGTGCTTCCGTTTTTTATCCGAATATATCGCCCATGGTTGGCTTTTACCTGGTCTGGATGTACCTGATGGCCAACGACATAGGATACATCAACAGACTGCTCCATGCGCTGTTCGGGATCATGCCGGTGCGATGGCTTTCTGATCCGGATACAGTCCTGATCTCGATCGGTATCATCTACCTGTGGCGTGAGTCCGGCTATATGATGCTCTTCTATCTTTCCGGACTCCAGAGCATAGATGAAACCTATTATGAGGCGGCTACGCTCGACGGTGCCAATGAATGGCAGAAGTTCAGCAGAATTACCTTCCCGCTGCTCATGCCGACGACCGTGTACACACTGACGCTGTCGATCACGGGATCCGTCCAGCTGATTGATCCGATTGCCATTCTGACCTCGGGCGGCCCGAACAATTCCAGTACCATGGTCATGTTCTACATCTACCGGAAAGCATTCACAGACTTTGATTACGGCATGGCATCCACCTACAGCGTGCTTCTTCTGATCGTACTTCTGACCGTGATCTGTATCCAGCATTTTGGCATGGACAGGTTCACGCATTATGAGAGCTGAGGAGGGAGCGTCATGAAGAAGAAAACAATCCTCACCGGCATACGGTTCGTGAGTCTTGTGCTGATTTCAATCATCTGGGCGCTTCCGCTGCTCTGGGCACTCTGGTCCGCAGTCCGGCCGTCCAATATGGTGACCAAGTTTGACTTTACCCTGGTGTTTTCTCTGGAAAACTTCCGGTATGTCTTTGAACTTTGGGACTTCTTTATGTATCTGAAGAACTCCCTGATCCTGACGTTCGGCGTCCTGGCTGTACAGCTGATCACCGCAACCATGGGTGCCTATGCGCTTGCGCGACTGAACTTTGCCGGGAAAAAGTTTGCCCAGTTCATCATTATGGCGCATGTGGTGATTCCCGGCGGCGTGCTTCTCATGTCCAATTATCTGACGGTAAAATCCTTCGGACTGCTTGACCGTCACCTCGGCGTCATGATTATTTACTTCGGTTCATCCACGGGCATACTGCTGCTCAGACAATGCTACAAGACCATACCCCAGGCACTGGAGGATGCGGCGAACATTGACGGATGCAATCTGCTCCAGTCACTGTGGTACCTGTATATTCCGTGCTGTAAGACGGCCTATCTCTCATTTTCCATTGTCTCCATCAACTTCCACTGGAACAATTACCTGTGGCCCAATGTGATCCTGAATACACAGTCCAAGCGTTCACTGCCGATCGGGCTTGCACTTCTGACCAAAGTCGGTGGCGACGCGGGGCCCCAGTGGGCGTATGCAAGTGCTGCAACGATTGTGGTTCTGACACCCCTGATGATCCTGTTCCTCATCTTCCAGAGGCAGTTTATGAACAGTTTCATCTCTTCGGGTGTAAAATAAAGCTGTGGAATGCACAGGACAGAAAGGGGAGGAGACAGACTTGGTACGTGTGTTCATTGTCGATGACTCCCAGCTGTTTGTGGAAGAACTGGTGCAGACAACCCCCTGGGAGGCGCTCGGCTGTGAGGTCTGCGGGACGGCCAATGATGCCGATACCGCGGAAAAACAGATCCGGAAGCTTGTCCCGGGCATTGTGATTTCAGATATCTGCATGGCCAACCGAAGCGGTCTGGACCTGATTGATGCCCTCTCTGACATGCCGGACATGGAGTATATCCTGATCTCGGCCTATTCCAGGTTTGAGTATGCCCAGAAAGCGATCCGGCTTGATGTGGCGGATTACTTTGTCAAACCTTTTGATGACGAGGAATTCTATGAAGCCGTGCGCCGGCTGGTGGAGAAAATCCGGACCCGGGACCAGGGCAAGACCGGCCCTGTACCGATGCCCCCGGATGATCCCAAAGATTACCTGAATCAGGCCATCCAGTACATTGATCAGCACTATGCGGAAGAAATCTCAGTGGCCACTGTGGCCGGTGCATGCTTCATATCCGAGAGCTATCTGAGCAAGCTGTTCCGTAAAAAGCTGGATACCTCATTCAATGAATACCTGAACTATATACGGATCCAGAAAGCGCAGCATCTGCTCAGAAACACAAACCTGATGATCTATGAGATCGCGGAAAAAACCGGGTTCAATACGGAAAAATACTTTTCACTGGTATTCCGCAAGGTGACCGGGATCACACCCAGACAGTACAAGACCGGAAACAGGGAGGACTCCATATGACGTATGACATCTTTGCCAATCATGCCCATGTTTTCCCGGAGAACGTCCGGCCGGACGGCACAGTCGACGTTCTCAAACGCACCATGGATGAATGCGGTATATCCAAGTGCGTATGCTTTGCAACCTTCCCCAGCCAGCTGAAAGAGGAGAATGAAGAAACCAATCTGTGGCTGTACAAACAGATTCATTCGGACCCGGACCTGGTAGGGTTTGGCGTCATTGACTTTGAGAAAGGCGATCTCCGCGGTCAGGTGGACAGAATCGCGGACTTCGGGTTCAGGGGCATCAAGATCCATCCCGCGTTTCAGAAGATTGCCGTGGATGGCGAGAAGGCATTTGAAGTGTATGCGCGTGCGGAAGAACTCGGCCTTTTCCTGTCCTTCCATACCGGTGTCCACTGGCACAGGATCCGGGATTATCAGGTCTGGAGATTTGATGAAATCGCCTACCATTTCAAGAAAATCCGCTTCAGTATGGAACATCTTGGCGGATACTGCTTCTTTGAGGAAGGCCTGGCTGTGATGCTGAACAATATGCACAGGGGCGATGAGAACCCGAGAGTCTATGCCGGGCTCACCAGTGTGTTCGATCCGGATATGAACCGGGCATGGAACCTGAGCGATCAGAAGATTTATGATCTTTTCTGGCAGACAGGGGATAAAACTTCCATTTTCGGTCTGGATTTCCCGTACAATGGTACAAAAGAGATCCGGGCAGCGATTGAACATTTTGCCGGCATGGATTTTTCGGATGAAACCAAGCAGCTGGTATTCGGCGGCAACCTGAAGCGTGTCCTGGGACTGTAAAAGCCGGAAACGGAGCGGGAAAACATGGATCTGAGAGAACTTGCCAGGGAAAACGTCCTGGTCGCGGCGCACCGGGGCACCTGGATGGGCAATATTCCCGGGAACACCATGATGGCTTTCAATATGGCGCTCCGGGAAGGCGCGGACATCATTGAGCTGGATATTTCACGCAGCATGGACGGCACACTGTATGTATTCCATCCCGGTACAGAGCCGCATTTCCTGAAGAGTCAGAAACTGATTGCGCAGATGACCGATGCCGAGGTCAGGCAGCAGCGTCTGATCAACTCGGATGATGCGCCGACCCAGTACCCTGTTCCGCTGCTTGACGAGGTACTCGAGGAACTGAAGGGCCGGTGCGTGATCAATCTGGACAAATTCTTCTTCTGGCCGCGTGAGATCATTCAGACGGTCAGGCGCCATGCCATGGTGGAACAGGTGATCGTCAAGACAGAACAGGATGAAAAGTTTTACCGGCTGATGGAAGAGCTTGCTCCGGACTTCCCCTATATGACCTTTGCCCATGATGTGGACCGGGACAGTGAAATGCTTGCCGGACGCGCGCTGCACTATCTCGGGAGTGAAGCTCTGTTCAGGACAGAGGACAGTGAGTTTGCCACACCGGAGTATCATGAGAAAATGCATCGCATGGGACTCCTGACGTGGGCGAATGCCATAGTGTTCAACTATAAGACTGTGCATTCTGCGGGGCATACGGATGACCTGTATGCATTCGGCAGGGAAGACGACGGCTGGGGGTACCTTGCATCCCTCGGGTACAATATGATTCAGACTGATATGGTGGGGCCGTGTGTCCGGTATCTTACCTCCCGGGGCTGGCGGTCTGCATAAAACCTTTATGGGCATAAGGCAGCCTGAAACAGTGTTTCCGGTCTGATACTGCCCGGCTTGTCCGGAACAGGCGGATGCGTGAAACATGGACGGAGAGGAAGCAGCCCGGGCATGACACGCTCGGTATCTGATCCGTTGAATATCCTTTTGTACTGAAAACAGGGACATGATGGTTCCTGTTTTTTTGTTGCGGGTGCCGTCATGAGGACATGGCTCCTGCGGAATGCATGCGTGTATACGGAACGGATGGGCTGAGCCAGGGCTTCACGAAAGAATGCTGACCCCCACTATTGGATCAAACAGCACAATGTACTGCCGCCCAATTGAGTAGTCAGCATTCTGATTGCATTCTACGGAAAAGCAGACCTGCTGTCAAGGCGAAGGAAAGGTTTCCTTTGTCTCCGGTGTGCAGTTCAGACAGAGACTCTGAATCTGATTTAGTATTGACTTAATCAAATGCAGGGACTATAGTTATGGAAGACGCCATGCAAGGCGTACCATAATGAAGCAGGAGGCTGCCATGGACCTGACACTCTGCCTGAAGGCGCTGGGGGATCCCACCCGGCTGACCATTTTCCAGCAGCTGCTGATCCGGAGGCACTGCACGCGGTCCCTGTCCAGAAAACTGGGGATCACGGAAGCTGCGGTGTCCCAGCACCTGAAGGTGCTCCGGGAGGCCGGACTGGTGTATACGGAGCGGTACGGGTACCACAAGCATTACCTGCCGGCAAAGGAAGCCATGGACTTCCTGGCGGATGCCTTTGCACAGATGCGGGAGGCGGCACTGCAGCCGGAGACGGGAAACTGCATGTGCCAGTGTGCACTGTGCAGTCAGACGCCTGAAACAGTACAGAACCTGATGAAAAAGGAGCAGGAAAGCATGAGAATCGCGGTAACCTATGACAACGGTGAAATCTTCCAGCATTTCGGACATACAGAGCAGTTCAAGCTCTATGATGTACAGGACGGCAGGATTGTC
>ONWQ01000034.1 GCA_900321565.1 uncultured Eubacteriales bacterium | reverse complement strand
TCAGGCCACCCGGCGCTCGACGAACCATCGGCCGAGCTGACAGCCGGTAACCGTGGCAAAGCGTTCAAAGAACAGGTAGCTTTGCTGACCGTGGATCCAGACTGTATACCGGTCGCCCTGACCTCCGGCACGCAGTGCTGGAGCGGGACGGATATCACTGACGCGCTCAATCTCATATCTCCGGCCGTCTTCCCAGACAATGGCATGAGGGAACATACGTCCTTCGGCATCGAATGCGACTTCCACCGGAACATAGACCTTGATGGATTTTCCCTGGCCCATGAAAACACCTCGATTCAGACGTACAATGCGAGGTCAGGAATCCTGCTCTCCGGAGTCGGACGGATGCAGGGAAAAGCGACGGGGAACCGGCTTGGAATCGAGAAACATCTGCTGCATCTCAGTCAGAAAGGCGATCTGATCTTCATCGGAGAGTTCACCACCGGAAAACAACTGGCGGACCTCCCCCAGAATATTCCGGGCCTGTTGCTGTGCAGTGGTACCTGGACGGACGGCATATCCGTCATCTTCTTCGTCCTCCGTGTACAGGAAGTTGACATGAACTCCCAGTGCTCCGGCAAGCAGTTCATAGGTCTTTCGGTAGCGGGGACGGGAAGTACCGGCTTCATAGGAAGCGACACTTCGGGTACTTACGCCGATTTTTCCGGCGAGTTCTGCCTGAGATAACCCGGCCGCCTTCCGCAGTTTCTGGATTTTTTCACTGAACTTCATCTGCTGTGCCCTTTCTTATCGTCAAACTATTGTTACGAACTTCATGTTGACGGGCAGTTTTCCCCTTCATATAATCCGAAATATGAAGCTCGACTGCATGTACAGTGTATGAAAAATGAAACTCGTTGTCAAGAGATTCATACACTTTTTCATGAAGGTCAACTTCATAATTCAGAGTATATAAAGGATGTGAGCTTCTGTGGCCAGTGAAACACTGATTCTCCACAGTGATCTGAACTGCTATTATGCCAGTGTGGAGATGAATGAGCATCCGGAACTCCGCGGGAAAAAAATAGCGGTCTGCGGTTCCACGGAAAACCGGCATGGGATTGTGCTCACGGCCAGCTATCCTGCAAAACGCTGTGGTGTGCGGACCGGCATGGCAAACTGGCAGGCCAGACAGATGTGCCCGGATCTGATTATGGTGGAACCGCATTATGATCTTTATCTGCGCTACAGCCGGATTGTCCGGAGTATCTATCACCGGTACGCGGACTGCATTGAACCATTTGGCATGGATGAATGCTGGATTTCCATACCTTGCTGTCCGGATCTTGAGACAGACGGACGCCGTCTGGCCGAAGAGATCCGGCGGACGGTCCGGGAAGAAACAGGGCTTACGGTGAGTATCGGGGTTTCCTTTACCAAAATACTGGCCAAACTGGGCAGTGATATGAAAAAACCGGATGCTGTAACCGTAGTCAGCCGGGAAAACTACCGGGATACGGCATGGAAACTTCCGGTATCAGACCTTCTCTATGTCGGACCCGCAACCAGGCGACGTCTCCAGGTACTCAATATCCACACAATCGGTGATCTGGCCAAGGCGGATCCTGCACTGCTGCGCGTGAAACTGGGGCGTAACGGAATCCTGCTGTGGCATTTTGCCAATGGCACGGATGGTGCACCGGTCATGCCGCAGGAGTATGAGTTTCCGGTGAAATCCATAGGGCATGGAGTAACCTGTGTGCGCGATCTGGAAACGGATGATGAGGTATGGCTGGTACTGCTGGAACTGGCGCAGGATGTAGGACATCGTCTGAGGGTGCATGAACTGACAGCGGGGGCGGTACAGGTCTCTGTAAGGGACCGGGAACTGGGATGGTATCAGTGGCAGGCGCCACTGCCGTATCCGTCCCAGAGCCCGCTGGAAATTACGCAGGCAGGGTATGCATTGTTTCTGGAACACTATGCATGGGATCGTCCGGTCCGTGCACTGACGATCCGGGGCATTCATCCCGGGAGTGCCAGGGCACCGGTGCAGACGGACCTGTTTCATGATGAGGAACGCCGGGACAGACGCAGACGTCTGGATGACACAGTGGATGCACTGCGGGGCCGCTTTGGCGAACGGATTGTTATCCCGGCATGCCTTACCCATGGGGTCCCGGTTGCACAGGACCGATGTGAGACGGTTCCAATGCCGAGCCCCATGTTCCGGTAATCTCCGTATGCTGCATTCTCCTTTCCGGATCCGGCCTCATAGGACACTGTCCGGGCGAAGATACAGCGGGCATTTCTTCTGCTGACCACGCTGATTCCAGTGTATGCCCTGTTCTTTTGTCCTTGCATGCAGACAACTTTTGTACAGTGGCCGGATCCGTGGAAAACAGCGGGGAAGGCAGGCCCGGACAGAGCATGGAACCTGTATTATGATGCAAAAATTATGGAATAAACCATAGGAAATTTGTAGAAAAACGCAGAAATCGTGGAAAATGGTTGATCGATAAATGAACATAAAAACATAGTGAATTCCATAACGATACGGCGAAAATAAAAATTCCAAGGATTATAGATTAAACACCTTGCGGAAAGAAGAAAACTATAGTATGCTTGCTGCAGGACAAAGAGTGTCCAAAATCATATCAGGAGGTTCTCCTATGAGAAAGATTACTGCTATCCTGCTTGCAGTCATGATGCTGCTTGCGGCCTCTGCTGCGTTTGCAGAGGGTGAAGTCCTGATCGGCCAGGTTGACTATGCTGCCCATGGTGCTGGCTGTTTTGCAGTCATTACTGCAGTAGTTCAGGATGATGTTGTGATTGCCGCCAAGATTGATGAATTCCAGTTCATCGGTGATGGTGTAGTGCCTGCTGTCGGCGTTCCGAACAGTGACGCATCTTTCGGTGAAAACTATCCGGAAGGCCGTGTGCTCGGCTCCAAGCGCACTAACAATGCGCTGTACAGCCTGAACATGCAGAAAGCTGGCTCCACGGTTCAGATTGCTGCCAACTACAATGCGATTGAAGCATATTGCACTGGCAAGACCATTGCTGAACTGGAAGCAGCTGTTGCTGATTTCAATGATGAGAACAAGGCTGAGTTTGTGGATGTCGTCTCCGGTGCCACCACTGCGGACACCCTGGGCTATGTCAAGGGCGTGATCGCTGCTGCCAAGGCAGCCAAGTTCGAAACCGGCACATACACTTTCTACAACAAGACCGGCGAGAATGTCACCGAACTGTATCTGATTGACAATGTTACCGGTGAAAAGGGTGTCAACTATGCCGCTAACGGTTTCGCTCCGGATGCCATGAACGTAATCACCGTGACCTATGACACTTCCATCACGGAAGACAAGTACAGCATGACGATTGCTTTCAAGACCGAAAGCGGTTATGAAGGCACCTTCTCCACGCTGCACATCGAAACTGCACCCGTACAGCTCCTGGCTCAGGATGCCATGACCGGTGCAACCCAGATCTCCTTCTTTGCTCCGGAAGCAGAGTAAATGATCTGAAATCACAGCAATCAAAAGGACAGGAGCTCAGCTCCTGTCCTTTTGATTGCGCATGTATCAGGTAAAGCTTTTCCGGATCCGCATATCCACGAACCCGTCCCGGATGCCAATGCTGACGTGATCGGCAAAGGCGAGCAGGACAGAACGTTCATATTCATCCCATTGTTCACTCCGGATGCTCTCATCACTGGCGTGTGCTGCAAGTGATGTTCCGGTTATGGCATAGTAATGATCCATGTCGGTACGTACAGACATGGCTTTTTCATAAAACTCACGCAGTCTGTCCAGAAAAGTTGTCACGGCAGCATTCCTTCTGTCTGTTGTGGAACCGATCAGCTGCCTGCGCTGAACATTGCCCAGCTTCTGCTTTGTGCACAGGTGCAGACAGAAGGATTTTCCTTCCCAGTCCAGCCAGAAGTCCGCATCCAGCTGGCCGGTGATGCTGCGGAGAAGAGACATGGTTTCCTCTGCAAGCAGGCGAAGCCCTAAGGCCTGTTTATGACTGAGACCTGCCTGATCCGCACACTGCTGTACCTGCTGGAATACTCTGCTCAGTTCCGGATTCCTATTGTTGACCTTAACAATCACCGAATGCATCATAGCCATACCCTGCAAGCTTTTTCATGTGGTTCGTCATTCAATATCCAGAATATCACAGAACCCGGTTACATCGAAGACTTCACTGACGATATCGTTCACATGGGTAATCTTCAGGCCGCCCTTCTTGCTCATGACCTTATGTGCACTGAGCAGAACACGCAGTCCGGCAGATGAAATGTAATCGAGCTTGCTGAAATCCAGCTCCAGTTTCTCCACACCATCCATGACTTTGTTCAGTTCTGCCTCAAGTTCCGGCGCGGTCATGGTGTCCAGACGACCTTCCAGGCTGAGTTTCAGACAGGTATCTTTCAGATCTTTCGTGATGGTCATGGTATATTCTTCCTCCTTATTTGCATCAATGCAAAACAGCACTGAATCAAATCTTACCATATTTTACAGAAAAAGCAAATTCCGGCGGTGCAGGTCATGCCAGCCCTGTATACTCCAGAATACGACCGTTGATGTTCTGCCGGAGGCGGATCAGTGATTCCGGGTCATGCGGATACTCTGTCAGAGTCATTGAACCGAGACAGGCATCTGCGGTTTCGTGCCCGGCAAGGGAGGCAAGCCATTCCAGTGCCCGCAGGTCCTGCATGGCTTCCCGGAAAACCATGTATCGTATGGACGCCTCCGGCCTGCCATCATGCCCTGGATAGACCAGAAACGGGTCCCCGGCCGGAAAGGCGCCATCGGCGTCCGTGCATGCGTATGGATCGATGGGATAATCGGAGTACTGGCTGTTGTAGAAATTGAACCCCCAGTGCAGAAAGCCGCGGATATGGTAGCGGAACATCTGTGCACCGAGTATGCGACAGCGTGCGGAAGGCATGGCCATAAACTGGTTGGCGACATCTCTGTACTGGGAACAGCAGACATACATCCACAGGTCCGGAACATGATGAGCAAGGAATGGGCCCAGGGCATTGCTGGCGACCACAGGATGCCTGACCACGCCCTGGCTGTAAAAGTCAAAATTGGAAAGTGCATCCATGATCTGTGCACCTGACAGCAGATCCAGCACCTGATTCCTGGCACGCAGGTACACCGGAAGCTGGTCCTGTGAGGGTTCATCAGAAATATGCCACCATACCCTGTCTTCAATGCCTTCTTCCCGGAATACAGTGCGCAGTGCGGGAATATAGGCCTGAAGAAAGGCGCGGTAGGCTTCACCGCCGGCATCGGTTTCCCAGCCGAAGATGCGTACAGTTCTTCCGCCTGCGGTGGCATAGATGTTTGGTGCGTGCTCCGCACCCCACTGAGTGAACAGATGCGCGATCTCGAATGCGCGGATGCCACAGTCCAGGCACATGCGGATCCAGCGGTGTACCCGGGTCATGTCAAACCGGTACTCTCCGTCTTCGAGGCGGATGTCTGTAAGCTGGACCGGCAGGCGCTCACTGCCGGGACGCGTGTCCAGAGGTGGTGTATGCACAGGCATCAGGAGCATGTTGACACCACAGTCTGCGGCACTGCGCACAGAGTTTTCCATGATCTGCCAGTGCTCTTCTGAAAACACGGGTACGTGATAGAACTGGGCCAGGCAGTCAGCGTGAAACCAGCGTGTATGCCACAGCTGCTGGTCCGGCAGAAGACCGGGCAGTAATGTGACAGACTGGGTATGTTCACCGAGCAGTGTTCCGCCGGCATCATGGAAACGGACGGTGACCGGGTATGTGCCGGCAGGCACTGCCCCCTGCGCGTTCACGGTGAGCCACACGCATTCCCAGTGATCGGGAAAAGCACGGATGCTGTGTGCATGCGGTCTGGCAAGCAGGTCCGGATAGAGTCCGGGCTGTTTGCGCAGGTACCGGTCGTCTGCGTCACTGTATGTGGCCAGGCGGACCGGCACATGACGCACCTGGAGAATTTCAGTATACGGGTTCAGCGGGGAGTCCACAGAGACAGTCAGACTGCAGGGCATTCTTCCGTCAGTCAGGCGCAGTGCGAGCTGCCATGAAATGACTTCGTTGCGGAAACCTTCTGTAAAGGGAACACATGCAGTCGGGGTCTCGTCAGGAAAAAGCTTATCCAGGGAACTCAGAGCGCGGATTTCAAGTGGCATTCTGTACCTCCGTTCCGTCATTGTGCCTTCCGGCTTCCAGTCCGCTGCGGGCAAAGGAATCCACGAGCCAGACCTGAAATGCGTCCTCAGTGTCCAGTTCCGGGAGCTCAATATTCACTTCCTGACCCAGGGTGCGCAGTGCCCGGTAGGCATTCAGGCCCTGATGCAGATCCGGAAGTTCACCCTGGCATGGCTGTCCGGTGAGCCATGCTATGGCCTGTTGCCTTGCGCTGCCCAGAAGTGCCCGGAAGGTCTGTGCCAGGGTTTCTGCTGCGTCCAGGGCACGGCTGCGGGCATCCGGGAGTGCAAGCCGGTCCGGGATGGCGTATACTTTCTCAAAATCGTTCATGGATGTATTCCTTTCGCGTTCATAGGACATGCTGTAGGTATTCGGCCCGGGGCAGGAACTTCCTGCCACAGGTTTTTCACATATTCTGTAAACATGTATCGTTGCATTCCGGATGAACCTGCGGCATAATGCATGCAGAGGAACTGGAAAGGATGAGCTGAGCATGAGGCGAATACTGAGCCCGTGTCTGAGTAGGATGATACCGGGCAATCCCGGGTATGCGCAAGGCACGGATTCTGCAAACACCGCAGGTCATGTGCTGGTCCGGGTCAGTGAACTTCCACAGCAGGACTGGCAGAAGTCTGTCGTTTTCCCGGACTGGAAAGGGTATACGGATGATACTCTTGCCATGAACAGTATGCTGAGCTTCCGGTTCAGTCATGGTCAGGGTGTGATCTGGCTGCAGGTAGACGAGGCAGTGGAAGCGTTTACACTGTATATTAACGGCCAGAAGTATGACACAACCGGCGTACATGGCGGTACGTATGCAGCCGGAATGACGGAGACTGCCGTGGACGGTGTGAACACGGTGCAGGTTTCCAATATCATGCCACTGGGCCTGAATGCAGCGGTCAGGGTCTGTATACCGTACCCTGTCGTACTGGATGCGGACCGGGGCACAGAAGGCATCCGTCCGGAAGCCCTGCGCCTGATCTCTGACCTGATTGTATCCGATGTGGAGCATGGTTTTCCCGGTGCACAGCTGGCGATCGTCCGCAACGGACGTCTGGTCTGGAATGAAGCATGGGGGTATGCGCTCCGGTATGCTCCGGACGGGAAACAACTGCAGGAGGTTCAGCCTGCAGGCCGGGATACAGTGTATGACCTGGCAAGTGTGACCAAGATGTTTGCCGCAAACTATGCCGTGCAGAAACTGGTGACGGATGGTGCACTGAACCTGGATACTCCGCTGGCTGAACTTCTCGGTGACGGTTTTGCCGAGGACACACTGCCCTTTACGTATCAGAATGCGGAAACCGGGGCTGACCATGAAACGCAGAAGGCGTGGAAGCGTGAACTGACCGTGCGGGATATCCTGCGACATCAGGCGGGATTTCCGGCTTCACCGCACTATAACAATCCGGACTTTGACATGGCGCTTCAGGGTATAGGCAGACCGGGCTCGAATCAGTGTTATGCGCGTACGCGGGAGGATACACTGAAAGCAATCTTCAGGACTCCGCTGCTGTATGCGCCGGGGACGAAGACAGTCTACTCAGACGTGGATTATATGCTTTTGTGCTTTGTCATTGAGGCGGTGACCGGTCAGCGGCTGGACCGGTACATGGAAGAAACATTCTATGCGCCCATGGGGCTTGAGCGGATCGGGTTCCTGCCACTGGAGAACGGGTTTGCACCCGGGGACTGTGCAGCAACGGAACTGAACGGGAATACCCGGGATCTGCACGTAGACTTTGAAGGTATCCGCACATATACGCTGCAGGGTGAGGTGCACGACGAACGCGCCTGGTACTGCATGCAGGGTGTGTCCGGGCATGCCGGACTGTTCTCCAATGCGGCGGATCTGGCCCGACTGGCGAGTGTGATGCTCACGGGCGGGTATGGAAGCCACAGGTTCTTTTCCAGGAATGTCATGGACATGTTTACCGCGCCGAAGGCAGTGGAAGCCGGACAGTGGGGACTGGGCTGGTGGCGCGAAGGCGATGATCAGCGTGCATGGTACTTCGGCACACAGTCAGCTCCGGATACAGTGGGGCATCAGGGGTGGACCGGTACGCTCTGCATGGTTGACCCGTCCAGAGAACTGGTGGTCGCGTACCTGACGAACATGATCCACAGCCGGGTGACGGATCCGGAGCAGCTGAACAAGTTTGACGGCAGCCGGTTCACAGCCTCGACACTCGGTTTTGTACCGCAGATACTGTCCATCGGAATGGAGACGGATGAGGATGTGTCAGCACAGCTGCTGGACCTGGCAGCTGATATGGCAGCCGAAAGCCTGAGACTGATCCCTGCAGGAACGGATGCAGCGCACCCGCTGGTGCGGAATGCGCAGAGCAAGATTGAAGTGCTGAAAGCCTGGGCGAGGGATGCCGGGGATGCTGAAAAGCTTCGTCTGGCAGACCGCCTGCAGGAGGCACTGCCCCAGGAATGACCATGAATCAACAGCGAGGAGGAATCATTATGTACAGTTGTCCCGGATGCGGGTCCATGATGACGTTTGATATTGCACATCAACAGTTATCCTGTGCCCAGTGCGGCCGGAGCATGGATATTGCGGAGGCGGACGGGAAGGAAGCGCGCAGAGCAGGTAACAGTTTTTCCATGGACCTGCTGACATGTCCGACCTGCGGAGCAGAGATCCAGGCCATGAACACGGCCTCAGCAGCTTTCTGCAGTTACTGCGGCTCTTCCGTCATGCTGGAGCGCAGGGATTCGGAACGGGAAGCGCCGGAAACCATCGCACCGTTCCGGGTGACGAGGGAACAGTGCTTCGAAAAGTACCGTGAAAAGCTCCGCAAAAGCTTCTGTGTGGACCACAGACTGAAAAAGAGCGTGACGCCGGAAAGTTTTCGCGGGATCTATGTGCCGCACTATGAGTATACTGCCGCGGTTGCAGGGAAGGCTGACCTGGAAGGCACGGAGTCCAAGGGAAACTATACTTACTATTACAAGACTTCGGTCAGGCTGAATCACAGGTATGAGCATATACTGCATGATGCATCCCGGGAAATGCCGGATGCGATGTCTGAGCCGATTGCACAGGTGGAACAGAAGGATTTTGTGAACTTTTCCCCGGCTTACCTGAGCGGGTTCTACGCAGACATGCCGGACACGGACACAGAAAAGTATCTTCCTTTTGCCAAAGCGGAAGCAGTCAGAAGGGGACTGAAGGATGTCATTGAGGACCTGAAGGATGGCTGTACTTACTCCACTGCGGAAGCAGAGAAAAAACTGATCCCGATGGCGGATGCGGAATGTACGGGGAGTACACTGGTGCCTTTCTGGTTCATGTCCATCCGGAACGGCAAACGGATCCTGTACGCGGTACAGAACGGCGTTACAGGCGAGATGGTGGCAGACATGCCGCTGGATATTCCAAAGTTTGCGCTTCTGGCTCTGATACTCACTGTCCCACTGTATTTCCTCCTGAATCTGTTCCTGACCCTGCGTCCGGAGATGGTACTTGTCCTTGCCATGGGCCTGGCAGTACTGACACAGTTGCTGATCCATCATCACCGGACACAGATTCAGGCACGGGAAGCGGGACCGGAACAGATGCAGGGACCGGAAGAGGAGCCGGATGGCGACACACTCCGGGAACAGCTGAAACAGAACCGGCGTCTTGCATCGCGCAGCAAGGGAAGCGGTTTGCTGGGGATCCTGGCGGAACTGGGCGGCATGGGCGGTGTGATCCTGCTCGTGGCTGCAGCGTTCTTCATGTCCATGATTAATGATGTTGCGGTCTTTCATGCGCTGGCCGCCGGTCTTACATGCGTGATGGGGTTTGTGCTTTTGTCAGGACGCAAGAAAAAGGTCAGGACTCCGGCAGGCAGTATTCTTGCATTCCTGGTCATGCTGGCGGGTACGCTTATACTGATCCTGGATGTGTTCCACAGCGCGGATATGCCGGTGTATGTGACTGCATTCCTGTGTCTTGCGGCAGTGGTCTGGGAATGTGTGGACCTGCTGATCTTGCATAACCGGGAATGTTCCAATCCGCTGCCGCAGTTTACGTCGCACCGGGGAGGTGAACAGCATGGCTAAACGGATACTTGTTCTGGTGGCGGTTCTGCTGCTGGTATTCCAGGCAGTGTGCCTGGCTGAGCCAGAAGAAACGCAGGCCACAACCGGATATACAGCATATATGGAGGATGCAGCCGGGCTGCTGGATGTGACCGGGCTTGCTCAGGTGCATGAAGCAATGCAGGAAGTGACCGGCTATGCGCATGCAGGATTCCTTACCTACAGCGGGAGTGATACATCGGGTGTTCTGACCAAAGCTAGGCGCTGGGGCGATCAGGTGTTCGGCGAACAGGAACCGTATGCTGTGCTCATGATTGATATGGCTACGCGGCGGATCGGTATCTACTCAAGCCGAAGCGTGTACAGACTGCTGAATACAGCCAAGGCCAATACGATTACGGACAATGTATATACGTATGCGAGCCAGGGATTGTATGCAGACTGTGCTGTGGAAGCGTTCAGGCAGATGGCACAGGTTATGCGCGGCGAACAGATCGCAGAACCCATGAAGAAAATCAGTAACGCGTTTCTGGCACTGATCCTGGCAATCCTGATGTCATACCTGCTGATCTCGGCGCGGATGAAGAAAGAACAGGCAGTGGTCATGCCTGCTGTTGTCAAGGCGGCTGTGGCTGGCGGTGCAACCATGGTTACCAAACATATCCTGACCAAAAAAGTGAAGCATGAATCGTCATCCGGCGGAGGCGGCAGCTTTGGCGGCGGAGGCGGCGGAGGAGGCGGCGGTGGCGGCAGCCACGGCTTCTGATGCGCAGAAAGAAATAAACACAGGAAAAGCAGGCGGCTGGCAGAATGCGGATATTCTGTCAGCCGCCTGCTTTCTGTGTATCTGACTGGTTGTACTGCATCAGCTTTCTGCTGCTGCCACCAATGCACGGAAGATTTTCCGGCTGTTTTCATCACTCCGGAAGGAAAACTCGGGATGCCACTGAATGCCCCAGAGGAATCGTCTGGACGGCATGTATACGGCTTCAATAAGACCGTCCGGTGCGGTTCCCATGCATGCAAGGTCCGGTGCCAGAGTATGAATGGCCTGATGATGACAGCTGTTGACATGAATACTGCATGTCCCGAGGCAATGGGCGAGGGGTGAGTCCCTGAGCAGCGTGACCTCGTGAGCCGGCAGATCATACGGTGCTGACTGACGGTGGTTGACAGGGGACGGATGCTGCAGTGGCAGGTCCTGATACAGTGTTCCGCCCAGTACCGCATTGATCAGCTGGATGCCGCGGCAGATGCCCAGTACTGGCATGTCTTCTTCCACTGCTTTTTTCAGGAGAAAGGTCTCCATGAAATCACGCTTGGGACACAGAGTCTGAAGCTGAGGGATCGGTGCCTGATGGTACATTTCGGGAGATACGTCATGTCCGCCTGTGAATACAAGACCGTCACACAGGGAAAAAAGACGTGTAAGCTCTTCTTCACTGGATGAAAAAGGAAAAATAACAGGAATGCCGCCTGCCTGCTGGAGTCCTTCCAGGTATCCGGGCAGCATCCAGAGACTCTCTTTATCATCATCCCAGAGGGGGATCAGTCCAAGTACGGGTTTCATTGAACATCCGACCTTTCTGCGGGCTTCAGAGCCGGCATGTCTTGCTCCGGAAGCCGGGATCCTTATTCGATGTGCATTGTACAGGATCTGGTCTGAAAAAGAAATCCTGTCCGCAAACAGGCACAGAAAAAAAGCAGACAAAAAGACTGCAGCATATCGTATACTGCAGTCTTTGGATACGGGATCAGACCAGCTGACGCCGTGCCCGCTCCTTGTCCGCTGCCTCGTCATCAGC
>ONWQ01000355.1 GCA_900321565.1 uncultured Eubacteriales bacterium | reverse complement strand
GTCAGTCCCATGATCAGGGGATAATCCAGTGTGCTGACAGCATTGACAAAATGCTTGCCCAGCCCTGGAATCACAAAGATCTGTTCAACCACAAACGAGCCCATCAGCACGCCCGCAATCATCGGGCCAAGGTTTGCCAGCATGGGTACCAGGGAATTCTTCAGTTCATGCTTCAGAACAACCCGGACTGGTGACATGCCCTTGGCGCGTGCGGTCTTTACATAGTCCTGTGTAATCACGGCCAGCATGCATGCGCGCATGGACCGGGTATTCCCGGCAATGGTTCCAAGCCCGAGCACAAACGCGGGCATGATCACCTGCTGCCATTTTCCCCATCCTCCAACAGGCAGCCACCTCAGCTGAACACCAAAGAGATACCGGATGATCGGCCCGATCACCATGCTCGGAAGCGCGATCCCGAGAATGGCAAATACCATCAGCACATAATCCGGCCACCGGTTGCGGAACTGTGCACAGAGAATTCCGAAAAGAATCCCTATGATCTCCGCAAAGACAAGCGCAATCACACCCAGTTCGGCCGAGACCGGAAAAAACTCACGGATAATGTCCCAGACACTCCGGCCAACAAACTTGATCGAAGTCCCAAGATCGCCCTGGATCAGGTTCCCCATATACGTCAGGTATTGCCTGAACACAGGCTGATCCAGGCCATAATATGCCCGCTGCTTTTCCTGTACCGACACCGGGATTTTTTCGTTCATGAACGGATCTCCCGGCAGAAGTTTTGACAGAAAGAACGTCACGGTCGCCAGTGTAAAAACTGTCAGTACCGCAATGGCCACGCGTCTGAGCACATATCGAACCATAGTTCAGCCTCCGGTCAGAGTGATTCAAAAAAAAGAGTAAGGATACAGAGAAACTGAAGTTCTCTGTATCCTGAACCATGTCTTAGTCAGCAATTTCCACAAATGCGAGGTCTGCACCGAAGCCGGCATCCACATTGGTGATGGTTATGCCCTGACGATACAGCACATGCTGAGTCTGCCAGGTCAGGAGCAGTGTCGGGACTTCATCAATGAAGATCTTTTCAATCGCAGCAATCGCATCGCAGCGGGTCTTATAGTCTGTCGCCTGCTGAGCAGTATCCAGAAGCGCAGCATATTCCGTATTCGGATATCCGAACAATGCATCCGGATCATTGGCATCCCAGTAGGAGTACGCGCCGCTCGGGCTGGCCACGTCGACTGTGCCAATGGCAACGCCACCGGTCCAGAAATCGAAATCAGAGGAATATACCTTGGCGATCATCTGCTGGATCGGCTGCGGATCAATTGCGCAGTGAATGCCCAGATTGGTGAGCAGCATGTCCTGAACAGCCTGAAGCTTGGTCAGGTTACCCTGGGTATCATAGCAGAGCATGGAGAATTCCGGAATCTGGTCTGCCGTTGCACCAAGTTCCTCGAGTGCCTTGTTCAGGTATTCCCTGGCCTTTTCGGGTTCTGCCGTCACATTGATGGTTTCTTCCAGAGGATACTCATCCACAAACTTACCTTCCACACCGGCAGCATCCGGGTCTACAACACGGTATGCAGGGGTCTGGCCCAGCATGACTGTGTTGACCAGTGCTGTACGGTCGATTGCCAGAGAAAGTGCCTTGCGGAAATTGATGTTTGAAAGGAACTTCCCGGTTTCTTCAGTCTTGCCGTTCTGATTGATCTGAATGAACTGATCCGTATTCGTATACGTAATCCCTTCAAAACCCAGATCATACAGCTGCTGATAATAGGTCGGGTCAGAGAATGCGGCCAGGTCAACCATATCGGTCATCATCATTTCCACGGCTGTGTCGCCGGAAACATTGCACATACCGATCAGCTGATCCAGATGCACAGCATCCTTGTTCCAGTAGTTTTCATTGCGGCTCAGTGTCATCGTGCTCTCATGCAGCCAGTCCGTAATAACCATCGGGCCATTGCCCAGAACCTTGTCCTTGTCAGAGCCATACCCTTCGCCGACTTCTTCCACAAAGGACTGCTTGACCGGATGCAGGGCATTGTCCGCCATCAGGAACAGGTTTTCCATGCCGCAGGAGGCAAAGGTGACTTCAATTGTATAATTGTCGATTACCTTGAAACCGACATCTTCCTTTGCTGCCTCTCCTGCATTGTAGGCTTCAGCGTTCAGAACACAGAAACCGCTTGCTGCCTGGTTGTGTCCCTGTTCAGGATCGATCAGGCGGAAGAATGAATAGGCAAAATCATTGGCATCCAGCGGCGAGCCGTCGCTCCATACGCTCTCGCGCAGATGGAATGTGTATACATTGCCTTCTTCATTGCTTTCCCAGCTTTCCGCAATACCGGGAACAACAGTATTATTCTTCACGCGGACAAGACCCTCCGTAATGTATGCAACAATATTGTTGGATTCATCATCGGAAGATTCTGCCGGATCCAGAGATGTGGATTCATATCCGCGGGCCCAGGTCAGTGTTTTTCCTTCGGCAAATGCAGCCATGGACATCATGGTCATGGCGAACACAAGCAGCATGGCGATCCATCTTTTCATGATTGAATTCCTCCTTGTTGTTTCTATAATCAGCGGTTTTCCCGCCAATCATCGCTGATCCAGATCTTTCATCAGGCATTCCCGGGCAGCAGCAGAATCTCTGCTGTACAGTGTTTCAAGGATTTCCCGATGACAGTTCTGCCAGCTGCCCAGATTTTCAGGAGCCACATACTGGCCCACTCTCGAGGCAGCACCCAGAAGATTCTCCAGGGCATTCACCAGATAATGGTCCCCGGTCAGAAGTACCATACCCATATGAAACCTGCGATTGACAGCACTCGGATTTGCCCGGCTGCTTTCATCATCCGCAATCAGGTGCTCAAGCGACCTGAGAGCTTCATCACTGCATTCTTCACACAGGACATCCAGCACCAGGGACTCCAGAGCCAGTCTTGCACGTTTGATCTGGCGCATCTCCTCACCGGACAACATGGTCACCATATACCCGGTTCTCGGATAAGCCGTGAGATGTCCGTCATGGCACAGACGATGCAGGGCTTCTCCGGCCGTCACCCGGCTTACCTGATACTGCTCCGCAATCTCACGTTCCGTAATCAGGACGTTCGGCTTAAACTCTGCCTGGAACACCCGTTCCTTCAGATTCTCATATACATCATCTATGCGCTTCACTGTCAGCCTCCTGTCAGGCTTTCCGATTTCCTTGTCTTACTCTCTGAGTATCTCAGTAGGCAGTTTAACAAATGTCACAGGAATGTCAAGACCTGCCGGACTCTGGTCCTGTTCTTTCTTTGTATACCCGGCAGCCGTGCAGCCTAGCTCCTTCTGCAATGTTTGCAGCAGCGATACAGAAATACTGTTTCCACAAATCAGGGAATATGATATGATCGCTTCGTCCGGTCTCCATCATACCAATACGACCGGATACTTCAGGAGGATCTGTCATGGCCCGTATTACCGCAGCAAACCGTAAAGATATGATGCTGAATCAGCCACTGAACCGGGTAATCCCTCAGCTGGCTGTCCCGACCGTTATTTCCATGCTGATTACAGCCATTTATTCCATGGCTGACACTTATTTTGTAAGCCGGATCAGCACTGAAGCCTCCGGTGCCGTCGGGGTTGTCTTCTCCGCCATGTCCCTGATCCAGGCTTTTGCCTTTACCATCGGCATGGGCAGTGGGACCAATCTCAGCCAGTGTCTCGGAGCCGGCCGTGATGAAGATGCAAACCGGTATGTGTCCGTTGCCTTTTTCACTGCTTTTTTTGCAGGTCTGCTGCTCATGATCCTGTGCAACCTCAATCTTGAACCCCTGGTCCGTTTTCTGGGCGCGACAGACGAAATCACACCGCACGCCATGGCTTATGCCACCTATATCTTCTATGCCGCACCCTTTATGATGAGTTCACTGGTCATGAACAATCTTTTGCGATTTCAGGGAATGGCAAGCTATGCCATGGTCGGAATCACCAGCGGCGGCATCCTGAACATGATCCTCGATCCCCTGTTCATTTTCGCTCTGGGTATGGGAACTGCCGGTGCTGCACTGGCCACAGCCATCAGTCAGGCGGTCAGTTTTACCATACTTCTGATCATGTGCAATACACGCCCGGACACCATTCCCGTACGCTTTTCCAATTTCCGGCCCAGCCTGCACATGTATGGCCGGATTCTGTACAACGGTGTACCTTCCCTTGGCCGCCAGGGCATTGCCAGCATTGCCACCATTCTGCTGAACCGTGTGGCCGGCACCATTTCTCCGGACCCGGCCACCGTCAATGCGGCCATTGCTTCCATATCCATTGTCAACCGCTTTGTCATGTTCATCAATTCCGCGGTCATTGGATTCGGTCAGGGGTTTCAGCCGGTCTGCGGATTCTGTTTCGGAGCCGGCAAATACAGCCGTGTGCGGAAAGCCTATTTTTACTGTGGTAAGGTTGCCACCGTCATTCTTCTCGTGCTGGCAGCCATCGCACTGGTTTTCTCACGTCAGATCATCATGCTGTTCCGTGCAGAAGATCCGCTGGTTGTCAGAATCGGTACCGAGACGCTGCGCTATCAGCTGATCACGCTTCCGCTGTGGGGCTTTTATGTCATGTCCAACATGTGCACCCAGGCCATCGGGTACGGTGTACGTTCCACCATTATTTCCAGTGCCCGGCAGGGCATCTTTCTGATTCCCTGTGCCCTGATTCTGCCTTCGCTATGGGGGCTGACAGGTCTTGAGCTCGCTCAGCCGGTAGCTGATATTGCTGCTTTCATTCTTGCAGCAGTCATGATGTGGCAGATCATGAAAAAAATGAAAGCCATGCCGGATAAACCGGACATAGCATAACCAGCCGGGGCAGCCTCTGTGCCACATCCCGGATGATATTCAGCCGATACCGGCTGTGTCAGCAGACTATGCATGCACAAAGCCGGTTGCTTTTCAACAGCTTATACCGACAATACAGAGTGTCCCGGACCGGTCCTGAAGCCTGCCGTCCGGTTTCTGCATGACATGAAAGGAAACCATATGCAAACCATGCCCGCCCACTTGCAACCGGCATCCCGGGATGCAATGTCAGCCAATGTATACAGCTTCCGCGGCTCCGTCTGTATTACCGGTCGTTGTCTGAACGAAGTTGATCCAGACGCCTGTATTCCATTCTTTCAGTCCTATGACCAGGTTTACAGTGTATGTCTCGAATCAACACACGTCAATATGCTGATCACCAAGCTTACCGCTGTGCTCGCAACCGGACAGGTGCACAGGCTCGATTTTGCCTCTGTGGACCGTTCCCCGCACTGCACACAGCTGCATTATGTCCAGCATGAAATAGAACGTGTACTCCCCCATCACATTCCCATGGCGCACTTTGTCCTCCATGAAGGCATCCTGGTCCCGGTTTCCATGCAGGCGATTGAATGCTCCAAATCCCTCGCCATGCTCTCCTCCATCATGGCAGAGAGAAAAATCCCACAATGACTTTAGCATGGTTTAGCTTGACAAACTGTCCAGGCAGATGATAGCCTCTGCAGGCTGCCGTAAATACAGCCAATCCATTCATCCATGCATTCCGCACGGTTTACGGACTGTGCCATGGATACAACAGGGAGCACGAACAGCATATGCAATGGTCATTTATTGCCAACAGTATTCTCCTGGGAACCGGTCTGGCCATGGATGCCTTTTCCGTTTCCATTGCCAATGGGCTGCACAATCCCAGCATGTCCCGGGGTGCCATGCACCGGATTGCGGGAACATTTGCCTTTTTTCAGTTTCTTATGCCCATGCTTGGCTGGTTCTGCGTGCACAGCCTTCTGGAAGCATTCACGGTTTTTCAGAAAGCCATTCCCTGGATTGCCCTTGTACTTCTCTGTTTTATCGGCGGAAAGATGATTTATGAGGGGTTGCATGAAAAAGAGGACGGAGAACCGTCCCCTGCTGCCGTGACACCGGGCGCACTTCTGGTTCAGGGCATTGCCACGTCCATTGATGCACTCTCCACGGGTTTCACTATAGCCGATTATGGTGCCGGCATGGCCTTCCTGGCTTCTGTCATCATAGCCCTGGTTACCGAACTGATCTGTCTGTTCGGTGTCAGGATCGGAAAACGTTTCGGAATGAAACTTGCCCGTCGGGCCAGTATCTTCGGCGGTGTGATCCTGATCCTGATCGGCCTTGAGATCGTCATCAAAAGCTTTCTGAGCTGAACAGAAAAGCGGCTGTCGCTTTCGTCCGTTTCCGGACCCGGCACAGCCGCTTTTCTGATTCATTACTTTGTTCCGCCGTAGGTAGAGGATGTGTCCGCAAAGACAGCCTTTCCCTTCTTTTCCTTGCGGCGCGAGGTGGCTACCCGCTTCATGAGTTCTTCATAGTAAAGATCTTCATCCAGAGGCAAGGTAACCGGCTTTCCAAGGAAAGCAGACAGGTGCATCGCATTGGACAGAGTCAGACCATT
>ONWQ01000457.1 GCA_900321565.1 uncultured Eubacteriales bacterium | reverse complement strand
CTGCTGCTGGTTACCATGATGGTCCTGACCATGGTGGCACCGGTTCTGGCAGAAGAACCCGTAACCATTTCTTTCTTTGACAAGAACTCCGGTATCCGTACCTTTACCGATCCTGTGGCTGTGGAACTGGAAAAGCGCACAGGCATTAAGCTGGACCTGATCAGCCCCTCCGGCGATCCCGGTGAAAAGCTGAGCCTTATGCTCTCCGGTCTGAACTATCCGGACATCATCCTGATGGACCGTGGCAGCGACATCGTGAACCAGTACATCGAAGCTGACGCTCTGGTGAACCTGTCCGATTACCTGGATCAGATGCCCAATGTTGTGGCTATGTATGGCGATACCCTGAACAAGACCCGCTACACTGATGGCAACAACTACTATCTGTCCAACTGGTACGGCTATGATCCGGACCCTGTCAACGGCTTCATCTGCCGCTATGACTACATGATCGAACTGGTCGGTCAGGAACGCGCTGATTCTGCTGAACCCTTCAAGTACAGCGAGTTCAAGGCCCTGCTGCAGAAGTTCAAGGATACCCACTCTGACGTGGTGGCTCCGCTGGTAATCGGCGATCCGGTCAGCGGCAGCATCAACGGCACCTTCGCCGGCATGAACAGTATTTATCCCTACTATGTCCATGAAGACAAGCTGTACTTCTCTGTCCGCGATCCTCAGTTCCTGGATGCCATCCATCAGATGAACGAACTGTATCGCGAAGGCCTGCTGGATGCAGAATGGACCTCCAATAACCAGGAACTGCGCAACCAGAAGCTGAGCAACAATGGTGTGTTCGCCTATGCCGGCGCATACTGGGATCCCTGGACTCCCTCTGCCAGCCTGATGGCAACCCAGAACGAGAATGCTGAATACCTCGCATACAAGGTGATCCCCGACGACGCTACCAGCGCTGACCTGCCGCTGTCCGGCCGTTCTTCCCTGGGCTGGGATGCCATCGCCATCACCAAGAACTGCAAGAACGTGGAAGCCGCTGTGAAGTTCATCGACTACTGCGCAAGCCAGGAAGGCCAGGACCTGCTCCTGTGGGGCATTGAAGGCCAGGACTGGGAATTCGTGGACGGCGTGCGTACCCCCATCGGCGACATTATCGCCCGGTATCAGGCTGATCCTTCCAACTTCGTAGACCAGACCGGTATCACCAAATGGACCTGGTTCGTCAAGAACGATGTGCATCCGGACGACGGAACCCCCTGCCGCTTCTGGGCAAGCGTCAAGGACCGCTCCACCATCTATGCCTATCAGAATCTGACCAATGGCTACTATGACAGCGCTGAGTTCGCCAACCTTGAACCCGCCGGCAGCACCATTGAAGCGCTCATGTATCAGGGTGTGATCGACCAGTTCAATCAGTACTATCCGCGTATGGTCAATGCATCCAGCGTGGAAGAGTGCGACAAGCTGTACAATGACATGGTCGCCGCCATGGAATCCGCCGGCATGAGCGATATCGAAGCATACATGACTGAGAAGTACTTCGAGCGCCTGGCTCTGTGGGGAATGGATCCTGTGGCCAACAAATAATCAAGCACCGTCTCTGTAAGAGGAATTAATCCGAAGCAGGATCGGAAAAGGCTGCTTCTGAAAGCCTTCTCTGATCCTGCTTCTGTTTAAGGAGGAAATATGACAACCAAAGCGATCACGCCTGCCAAGCACAAGAAGTCGCTCAAGAGCAGGCTCTGGGATCAGAAGTATCTGTTCCTGCTGATGCTGCCCGGAGTCATCTGGGTGCTTGTAATCTGCTATGCGCCTATGACAGGCCTGTACATGGCATTCACGAACTATCGTCCTTCCCAGAATGGATATTTCTTTGATCTGGTCAACGCCAAGTATGTAGGGCTGCAGTGGTTCCAGTATTTCTTCCGGAATGACTTCGGCATGATCATGCGCAACACGCTGGCTACGAGCTTGCTGACACTGCTTTTCTCGTTCCCGGCGCCGATCATTCTGGCCGTGCTGCTCAATGAACTGAAGAGCATACGGCTGAAGAAGTTCATCCAGACCGCATCCTACCTGCCGTATTTCATTTCCTGGGTTATCGCATCGAACATTTTCCTGACTTTCCTGTCGGGCAACGGTATCATCAATGATTTGCTGCTGGGACTCGGACTGACCAATGAGCGGATCCTGTTCTTCCAGCATGGTCCGTACTTCTGGTGGATCATTGCCATTGCAAATACCTGGAAGGGTATGGGTTATAACGCCATCATTTACCTGTCCGCCATCTCCGGGATTGACGAACAGCTCTATGAAGCAGCCGAGATTGACGGCGCGAACCGTGTCAAGCGGATCTGGCACATCACACTGCCGACCATCCGCCCGACCATCTCCATCCTGCTGATCCTGGCCATCGGCGGTGTGCTGTCCACCGGCTTTGAACAGCAGCTGCTGATGGGTAACAATGCGATTCTGAACTATTCCGACGTTCTGGACACTTATGCATACCGGTATGGTCTTGCCAAGGGCATGTATTCCTATGGTACTGCCGTGGGTCTGTTCAAGTCCATTGTTTCCTTTATTCTGGTCATGAGTGCCAATAAGATCACAGCGAAACTGAACGACAGTGCACTGTTCTGAGAAAGGAGGAGAAAACCATGACTGCAGTCCCGAAGAAAGCAATTTCCAATACCATTAAGGAAAGCCGTACACCCAGTGAATGGGTGCTGGATGTGTTCAAGGTGATCTTCCTTGCACTGGTCGTCATCGTGACGGTGTATCCTTTCTGGAATATCTTTGTGGTCTCCCTGAATGATGCGACGGACGCTGTGCGCGGCGGAATCTACTTCTATCCGCGTGTGTTCTCCACCTACAGCTATCAGGAAATCCTCGGACGCCCGGCGTTCCAGCACTCCATCCTGGTGACCCTGGCACGTACCCTGATCGGTACCCCGCTGGCTGTCATGTGCACGGCCATGCTGGCCTACCCGCTGGCACGCAAGGACCTGGTTGGACATAAGTTCTGGAGCCTTCTGTTTGTGTTCACCATGTACTTCGGCGGCGGCCAGGTACCGTACTACATGGTCCTGAAGGGCCTGGGCCTGCTGGATAATTTCTGGGTATTCATTCTGCCGCTGGTCATGAACGTGTATAACATGATCCTGATCCGGTCGTACATTGAATCCATGCCGTCCTCTCTGTTTGAGGCGGTGCGCATTGACGGCGGCAATGACCTGGTGATCTTCTTCAAGATCATCCT
>ONWQ01000014.1 GCA_900321565.1 uncultured Eubacteriales bacterium | reverse complement strand
TAGGACTGGCTCATGCCCAGGTTACCCGTCACCGCGCCCTTCAGCCACAGGAAGTAGCGCACCAGCACAGGCTTGTCCATATTCATTTCATAGTACAGGCGTTCATAGGTCTCGCCGGAGATTTCACCGCCGGTCATGGCGGCAATGGGATCGCCCGGGAGAAAGTCCACAAGCATGTAGGTCAGGAACGATACAATCACCAGAACGAGCAGTGTCTGGCCCAGACGCTGCAGAATGTACCTTGCCATCCAAGCACCTCCTCAGAGTTCCAGCACTCTTGTTGATTCCATCGTAAAGGCTCCGGAAAGGCGCTTCAAGGGTCAGCGCACCGGTTTTTTCGCACTTTTTTATGGAAATTTCAGGGCGTGTTTCACAATCCGAATCAATATGTTTCATGTGTTTGAATTCATGTTGCACGGTGCAACACTGTTCTCTTGCAGACATGATCCTTGTAGGGTATGATACATGCATGAAGCAAGGGAGGGAACCGACATGAAGAGCCTGTGCATTGCCGTATCCAGCCGCGGAGAAGAACAGACCGCCCGGGAGATCCTTGAAACCACGGGACTGGACGCATTTGTGCTGCCGGCCCGGCCGGACGATGTGGTGGAAAAGGTCCGGGACGCCTTTCCCTCGCACATGGGGATCGTCATTGCAGCCGGCAGACTCGCCTCACGCCTGAAAAAAGAGCAGACCATTCCGCTCATTGAAGTCGTGCTCACCGGTCAGGACCTGGCTGTACTTCTGAGCAGGGCCTGCGAAGAGCTCGGGCATCCGGAGCCGTGCCTTGCCCTGCTCGGGCCGCGGCGCATGTTTTCCGATCCGGAACCCATTGCGCGCCTCCTGCATGCAGAGCTGCAGGTTTACTACATTGCCGATGACAGTGAAGTGCCGTCCTGTGTGGAGGCAGCCCGCGCCGCCGGGGCTGAGATGATCATCTCGGACGAGGCCGCCTGTACGGTGGCCCGGCAGATGGGGCTTCGGACGCTGGTCATGGATGTGTTCCGGGAGGGCCTGATCAACAGCATCCGCACCGCAGTGCGCCTGTCCTCTGCCCTGCTTCAGGAACAGCGCCGGACCCTGGAACTGCAGTCACTGATCCGCTACTCCTCGGATGCCGTGTTCCGGATCAATGAAAAGCAGGAGATCATCTTCGCCAATCCACGTGCTGAGCGTGCGCTGAGCATATCTTCTGATGCACTCATCGGCACGCGCGTCATGGACCTGCCGGGGCTTGTGCCGTCCAAGACCCTGACCCAGGCACTGCTTGCGCAGCGCAGTGTGTATTCCATGGTTCTGCAGTTCCGGCACACTTCCTATGTGGCCAGTCTCAATACCGTCAGTCTGGAAGACCAGTTCGACGGCTGGATCCTCACCATGCAGGAGTTCGCTGCCATTGAGGACCTGGATGAACGCGTGCGTCAGGAGCTGCAGAAGCGCGGGTACGTCGCCCGTGCACGGTTCGCAGACTTCCCTTCCCGGTCCCCGCGCATGCAGGCACTGCTCAGTGACGCGGAGACCTATGCCCAGTACGATGTGCCCATTCTCATCTCCGGTGAGTCACGCCTGCACAAGTCACGCCTGGCCGAGTGCATACACAATGCGAGCATGCGCCGGCAGAACCCGTATGTGCATGTGGACGTGGGAACCATGCCCCCGGAAAACCAGTTTGACTTGCTCTTCGGCCGCAGCAGAAGCGGGGACATCGGTCTGGTATCCCAGGCGCACAAGGGCACACTCTTTCTTCTGGACGTGCATACACTGATTCCAGACTGTCAGAGGCAGCTGCTGAGCATCCTGCGCAACGGTACGTTCCGCAGGAAGGATTCTCTGGAACCGGTACCGGTCTCCGTGCGCGTTCTCTGTTCCACTTTTGCCGATCTCATGGACCTGGCGCGCCAGGGGAAATGGATGTTCCAGCTAGCCAATACGCTCCTCGGCCTGAACCTGATCATGCCGCCCATCCGGGAGATCCCGGAGGATATCCCCGCCCTGATTGAGGAGTACATGGAAAGCACCTGCAGGAAACTCAAGAAGCAGGTAACGATCGCACCGGAGGCTCTGGAACAACTGACCCGGTACCCGTGGCCGGCCAACCTGCGCGATATTGAATACTTCTGCATGCGTGCCGTCATGCTCAGTCCGGAGGCGGAGGTCTCCCTCGCCTTTGTACGGGAAAAACTGCTGCCGGACCTGAAGGCACGGGAGGGAGCCCCGAGCCCGCATATTGTGGCGGGAGAGGAAGAGCTGCGAATCCGCCAGGCACTGCAGAAAACCCGTCACAACCGCAGTGCCGCGGCCGATCTGCTGGGGATCAGCCGCTCCACACTCTGGCGGAAGATGAAAGAGTTCGGCATTGCCTGAGGGGAAACAGAATTTCATACAGCAAAAGGACTGCCTGTCCATGCATGCACTGCATGGCGGCAGTCCTTTTTACTGTGTCCCGGAAACCGGGTTTCACTCGTTCCCTGAATAGAATTCTGTCCGGGTCGGATTGGTCTGAATGAGCACTGAGCTCTGGTGGAAGGTTTCCACCAGTTCATCCGCTGCGGCATGCACCTTTTCCGGCGTCGTGTCACTCAGGTAGATCACCAGGGTGTATTCCTGATAGAGTTC
>ONWQ01000058.1 GCA_900321565.1 uncultured Eubacteriales bacterium | reverse complement strand
CCGCTGGGCATTCTCTTCGGGATCATCTCCGCAGTCCGGCGCGGGAGCGCGGCGGATACAGCCGTGACCCTGACAGCGAATGTCTGCTGCTGTCTTCCCCAGTTCTGGCTCGGCATCCTGTTCATGTATGTGTTCGCCATGCAGCTGGGCTGGCTGCCGTCATCCGGGTTTGTCTGGCCGCACCAGGACTTCGTTCTGAGCATACGCCAGACGATCATGCCGCTTCTGTGCCTGGCCATCGGCGGTATCGCATCCATCACAAGACAGACCCGCTCCTCCATGCTTGAGGTGATCCGTCAGGATTACATCCGCACGGCGCGGTCCAAGGGCCTGAAGGAAAAGACCGTGATTTACCTGCATGCACTCAAGAACGCACTGCTCCCGGTCATCACGCTCATGGGTCTGCGCCTGGGCGGTCTGGTCGGCGGCTCCGTGTTCGTGGAAAACGTGTTCGTCATCCCGGGCATGGGCTCCCTGCTGGTCAATGCGATCACCAGTGTGGATATCCCGCTGATCCAGGGCTGCGTGCTGCTGATTGCCGTGTTCTCCTGTGTGATTAACCTGATTACCGACATTGTCTATGTCTATGTTGATCCGCGCATCAAGGTCGCGTGAGGAAGGAGCAGAGCATGAGTCTATCCGTTGACACCAATGCTGTCCTGAAGGCGAACAAGGCCAAGAAGCGCAGGCAGTTCATGAAGGCGCTCTTTTCCCGAAAGATTGTTCTGGTCTCTGCCGTGATCGTGGTGCTCATCGTTCTGGTGGCGGTTCTGGCGTACCAGATCATGCCCTATGATCCCAACAAGCCTGCGGTCCGTGACCGCAATCAGGGCCCCACGGCGGCACATCTTCTGGGCACGGACGAGTTTGGCCGGGATGTGCTCAGCCGGATCATCATCGGCTCACGTGTTTCGCTCATTGTCGGTGTGCTGGCAGTCATGATTGCCTGTGTCATCGGTACCACACTGGGTATGATTTCCGGGTACTTCGGCGGGTTTGTCGATGACGTGATCAGCCGCATCAGTGAGGCCATCCGTGTGATCCCGCAGGTGGTCCTTGCCATTGCCCTGTGTGCCGTGTTCGGCGGCGGGATCGTGAATATGTCCATTATTCTGGGTATCTCCAATATGACCGTATATATCCGTATGATGCGCTCCCAGGTCATGTCCATCAAGGAGCGCGACTACATCATGGCCGGCCGGCTGCAGGGGAACAGCAATACCCGGCTGATGCTGCGCCATATCCTGCCCAACAGCGTTTCTCCCATCATTGTGACCATGACCCAGCAGATCGGCGGTACGATCCTGTCCGAGGCCGGACTCAGCTTCCTGGGCCTGGGCATTTCCACCCCGACGGCATCCTGGGGCTCCCTGGTTTCCGGCGGACGCGCGTACCTTCTGACCAATCCCGTGTATTCCCTGGCGCCGGGCGTATGTATCGCCCTGCTGGTCATCTGTCTCAACTCTCTCGGCGACGGTGTGCGTGATGCCCTGGATCCGAGACTGCGCGGCGAACTGTGAGGAGGCATACCATGAAAAGCAGTCATTTGCTTGAAATCAGGGACCTGGTAACGACCTTCCGCTCGGACGGGAAGGAGTTCAATGCCATTGAAGGCGTCAGCCTGCATGTGGACCGTGGTGAGATCGTCGGGATTGTCGGCGAGAGCGGTTCCGGCAAGTCAGTGACCATGCTCTCCAGCCTGCAGCTGATCGCCAGCCCCGGCCGGGTCGCCGGCGGGGAAGTCTACCTCGAGGGTGTGGAAGACAACCTTCTGCATTACGACAGTGACAGCGAACAAATGCGTCAGATCCGCGGCGGCCGTATCTCCATGATCTTCCAGGAGCCCATGACCAGCCTGAATCCGGTCCTGACAGTGGGCTACCAGATCCAGGAAAACATCCTGCTGCACAGGCATGTGTCGGCTGAGGAAGCCAGGCGCATGACCATTGAGGCCATGAAGATGGTCAATATCCCGGACGCGGAAACACGCTATGACTACTATCCGCAGCAGTTTTCCGGCGGTATGCGCCAGCGCATCATGATCGCCATGGCCATGGCGCCAGGGCCGGATATCCTCATCGCGGACGAGGCGACCACTGCCCTGGACGTGACCACACAGGCACAGCTGCTGGAGATGATCCGGGATATCGCCAAGAAGACGAACACGGCCGTAATCATGGTCACGCATAACCTGGGCCTGGTCGCGCGCTATGCAGAGCGCATTTATGTCATGTATGGCGGGCATATCATGGAGACCAGCGACTGCAAGCAGATCTTCCATAATACCAAGCACCCGTATACGCGTGCACTCCTGCGCGCCATCCCGCGCCTGGACGATCCCAAGGACCGCGTGCTGATTCCCATTGACGGCCTGCCCCCGGTCCCGTCCCAGCGTCCGGTCTACTGCCCGTTCTATGCCCGGTGCGAGTACCGCTGTGATGCATGCAAGGAAAATACGGACTATTCACTCAGGCCCGTCGGTGAGAACCACTGGTCCAGCTGTATCCTGACCCAGGCGCAGCTGGATGAGCGGGCGGAAGAGCTCAGCCATAAGGATTATGGTGCGTCCCCGGAGCGGAAAGCCAGTGCGAAAAACTGCCTGGATGTCCGGGATGTGCGCAAGTATTTCCCGGTGTATAAGGGACTGCTGCGCAAGAAGGTCGGCGAGGTCAAGGCCATTGAGGACATCACCTTTACGCTGCGTCAGGGCGAGACCCTGGGCGTGGTGGGCGAGTCCGGCTGCGGCAAGACCACCCTGGCCCGGTGCATCATGCGCATGTATGAACCGGATGAGGGCACCATCCTCTTCGGCGGCAAGGATATCGCGCACCTGAAGGACCGGGATCTCAAGTGGGTGCGCCCGAAGATCTCCATGATCTTCCAAGACCCGTTCTCCTCCCTGGACCCGCGGCAGAATGCGGGCTCCATTGTCGGCGAATCCCTGCTGATCCATAAACTGACGGGCAGCCGTGCTGAGTATGAAGAGAAAGTGGACGAGCTCTTCCGCAAGGTAGGCATGGACCCGGCCATGAAGGACCGTGTGGCACATGAGTTCTCCGGCGGTCAGCGCCAGCGCATCGGGATTGCGCGCGCACTGTCCTCCAACCCCGACCTGATCATCTGCGATGAACCGATCTCCGCTCTGGACGTGAGTATCCAGGCACAGATCATCAATCTTCTGGAAGACATCCAGGCCGAGATGGGGATCAGCTATATCTTCATTGCCCACGACCTGGCCGTGGTCAAGCATATCTCGGACCGGATCCTGGTCATGTACCTGGGCCGCGTGATGGAAGTCGCTTCCTGTGACGATCTCTATGAGCATCCGCTGCATCCATACACCCAGGCCCTGCTCTCTGCCATTCCGGTGGCGGACCCGCTGGTGGAGGAAAAGCGCGAGCCGATCCAGATCCAGGGCGAAGTCCCGAGCATACTCAAGCGCCCGTCCGGGTGCCCGTTCCACAACCGCTGTCCCAGGGCCACCGAGGCCTGCAGCCGCGAGACCCCGAAGCTGAGGACTGTGAACGGAGACCATCAGGTGGCATGCCATCTGTACGAATAACGGTGCCAGCCCGCCCGGTGCGGGTTCACATACCACCGCAGGCTCTGCGGTAAGAATCAAAAGGAGGTTTTCTCATGAAAAAACTGATTGCTTGGATCCTGGTTGCAGCCCTGGCCCTCACGCTTATGCCTGCAGCCCTGGCAGAAACGGCACAGCCCACCTCTGGCGGTACCCTGTCCGTTCTCGGCTTTGAGTTCGCTACCTTCTTCCTCCCGCATTCCACCACGACTTCGGACCGCTACAATGCAGCCCCGGCCATTGAATCCCTGGGCCGCCGGAATCCTGAAACCGGCGATACCGAAGGCTGGCTGGCCGATGAACTGATCGTTGATCCGGATGCCCTGACCCTGACCCTGAAACTGCATCCCGGGATCAAGTTCTCTGACGGTACCGACTTCAATGCGGACGCCGTGATCTGGAACTTCAACCAGATGATCGACTTCGGCAAGGCTTCTGAGCTGGTCAGCCCGGAAAGCATTGAAAAGGTTGATGACCTGACCGTTGTGCTGCACTACACCGAATGGGCCAATACCTGGGCAGACACTGTCGGTGAAGTCCGCATCTATTCCCCGGCCGCCTATGAAGCCAACGGCGAAGACTGGGCAGCCATCAATCCTGTGGGCACCGGTGCCTTCGTCATGAAGGAAATGGTCGCCGACAGCCACATCACCTATGTGAAGAATGAGAACTACTGGCGCGAAGGCGAGCCCTACCTCGACCAGATCGACGTCAAGTTCATGTCCGACGCAACCACTCAGCTGTCCGCGTTCCTCAACGGCGAACTGGACGTACTGCGCAACCCCAACAGCGTCAGCATCCAGCAGCTCCAGGACAAGTATGAGAACGTTGCCAACAACGCGCCTGACCTGGCCGGCATCACCTACATGATGTTCTGCTCCGGTGTCGAAGAATCCCCCTTCTCCAAGCTTGACGTGCGTCTCGCTGTGATGCATGCTATCAACTGGGAAGAAATGGCCGACGGTATCTATGACGGTCTCGGCGGAACCACGCCTGTGTTCGCTGTTCCCGGTGCCTGGTCCTATGACGAAGAACTGCCCATGTATGAACAGGACTTTGACCTGGCCAAGCAGCTGCTGGCCGGTGCCGGCTATCCCGACGGGTTTGACACTGTGATCACCATCAATGGTGAAAACCCTGCCAATGAACCCTGCGCCGTGCTCCTGCAGTACTACCTGTCCGAGATCGGCATCAATGCTGAGATCAAGAAGCTGACCAACTCTGACTTCAATGCACAGAAGGCAGAAGGCACCTATGACCTGGGCATCATGGTCAACAATGGCTCCTCCAAGCTCGACTTCACGGCCAACTACATCCGCCTGTATTCCTCCGAGGGTGTGAACTACAAGGTCATGATGGCCAAGCCGGCCGATTATGAGGAAGCCCTCTTCGGCGCACGCGCTGCCAAGACCCTGGACGAAAAGAAGGAACTGCTCAAGAAGGCCGCACGTCTGTTCAGCCATGACTATGCACTGGTCGTAGCCACCGGATATCAGGGTGCCTACTGCTATGCACAGCCTGGCGTGCATGACACCGGCATCTGCTCCACCACAGCAGAAGCCTGGACGCCTGAAAGTGCCTGGAAAGAATAATACGAAGAAGGATACCCCGGATCCCCGCCAGCGGGACCCGGGGGTCCAGCCTGAATGACAGGCCGGAGGTGGAACCCATGGCAAACCGTATGAATCCTCAGCTCTGCGTGCGCTCCGAGCATGCAACGGATGATTACATCCGCTATCTCAAGCAGATGAATGTCACGCACTGTTTTCTGATGCTCAGCAATGAGCATTCCAACTATGAGGACGTCAACCGTCTTCTGGACAAACTGCGTGGCGCAGGCCTTACGGTGGATGATGCCGGGAACAATGCGCTTTACAAGCACATGTCCATTTACCTTGGACTGCCGGACAGGGATCTGTGGATTGACAGGTATAATGACCTGAACAGGATTCTCGGTCAGGCGGGTGTGAAGGTCGGCTATATCGGCAACAGCCGTGTAAGCCACACCGGATACTTCCCGTCAGAAGCCTCCCATGGTGCCAAGGCACGCACGGTGGACATGGAAGAGATCCTGAAGCGTCCGCCCTACATGGAGCATATCGTGGAAGAGGAAGAACTCTGGGATGCGTTTGAGTACCTGCTCAAACGCGCGCTGCCGGTGGCCAATGAATATGGCATGAAACTGGCTCTGCACCCGAGTGATCCGCCGGTCCCCATGTATGAGGGCTATGCCAGCCTGATCCACAGCAGCGACTGCTACAGGAAAGCTCTGAAGATGGCCGACGAGATCGCACCCGGCGTACTTGGTATCAAGTTCTGCTGCGGCTGCTGGCTCGAAGGCGGCGCACACTTCGGGAATATCCTGGAGGATCTCCGGGAGTTTGTCCGCGCCAGACGTGTCCTGACCGTACATTTCCGGAACGTATCCTGTACAGTCCCGAAGTTTGTGGAAACCCTGGCCGAAGACGGGTACATGGATATGACGCAGATCATGCGTGTGCTCGTGGAGGAAGGGTATGATCAGGCAATCTATCCGGACCATATCTTCGAACCGGACGAGAAGACCGGCGGGGAAATGTCCCAGTTCGCCTATGCAATCGGGTATATGAAGGGTCTGATGGATGCCGCCTACCGCGAGTATGGCCAAAAGGCCTGATCTGACCATTGTCTGTGAGGATGAAGACACCTGTGTTTCCATGCACAGGTGTTTTTTGTGCGCACGGATGCTCTCCGGTGCCATGGTGATTTGGGCCGGGGTGTGATATAGTCGGATCATGGCCCGCTCCGGCGGACCGGAACGGGTCAGGGAGGTCTGAAAACCATGATGCTGAAGACAGTCGGGGATATCCTGATCATTCTTGCCGTGGCCTTTACTGTATATATTGCCTCAGTCATGATCCACCGCCTGCGCGGCGTAGTCCTGCGCAGCGGGTATATGGAAATGTTCCGCTATGAACTCATGGTCTGCGCTGCTTTTCTTGTTCTGGCACTGGATATCCGGTTCGGTTTCCTCACAGCGGCCGGCTCCGTCCTGCTCAGGATCCCCGGCTGGATCCTGCGTATTCTGGCTACGGGCGTGACTGTCCTCGTCCTGTTTTTTTCCGGGAAGGTCTGCGCAGGCGGTCTCGTACGTACCGATGCAGCGGCAAAGCATGTCCTGGTGCTGGGCCTGGCACTGGAAAACGGTGAACCCACACCGGATCTCCTGTCCCGTCTGGATACCGCAGCGGCGTATGCCCGGAAGCATCCGGAATCCGTACTGATTCTCACCGGCGGGAACCCGGACGCATCCGGGAAAACCGAAGCGGCTGTCATGCATGAGATTCTGCGGAGGCGCGGGGTGCCGGAAGCGCGCATGCTCCTGGAGGACCAGGCAGATACTACCCGGGCCAATTTTCGCAACAGTGCCCGGATGATCCGGCCGGAAGAGCCCGTGGTGCTTATCAGCAGCAGTTATCATATGGACCGGGCTGTGCAGATTGCACGGGAGGCCGGGTTCACCCAGGTCCTGCGTCTGCCTGCACCGTCCGCCTTTCTTCCTTTCGCTTCCAATGTGCTCAGCGAGGCCATCCTGGAGATCAACAGACGGATACGGAAGCGGTAATGCAGGCGGCCGGTTCCGGATGAACCGGCTGCCTTTCCGGAGCCGGCCTGCCCGGAGCATTCCGGGGCATGGTATGCGTGGTTTCATGTCATGTACCTGTAAGTGATACCTGATAGGTGTAACGTTAAACTTCATCGGCATCCGTGAATGGGTCCGGTGCACGCAGGCGCAGTCCGTAAAAGAAGACGCTCCGGTTGGCCGGTACCCGGGCGGGACGTGCCATCTTTCGGGGCATACCGGCCATACCCGCGGTCATACGGAAATGTGGAAAAGCCTGCCAGGGCGGTATGCGGTTTGCTCCGGTTTCATCAGTGAGCATGACATCGCAAATAAAATTGCACATAACATCCCTTGAAATAATACCATGGACATGTGAAAAATAAAATGAAATATCTGAACTTGCTATATATCACAAAAATCCTGAAAAGGGTTGAATAAAATAATATTATGAGTATAATACCGAGGAAAGATTTCGATCAAAATATTTCCCTACAGGGGTGAAAGCAATGCGTGAACAGAAATCAGGCACCGGAAAGCGGCGCGGACATCCGTCATTTGACCGGGCACGCTGTGCACAGTCGGGTAAGGTGATCCGCAGATACCGCACACAGGCCGGTATGACGCAGAGTGAACTGGCGGAAAGACTCGGAGTGAGTACCGGAGCCGTGGGATACTGGGAGCAGGGGACGGTAAGGCCGGACATGGACACGCTGATCCGGCTGCATGATGTACTGCACATGCCGGTAGCGGAGCTTCTGGGCGTGACAGATGAACCCGTGTTGAGCCATGCGGACAGGGGCATGCTGAATCAGTTCCATGCACTGAACCCGAGAAACCGGGAAACGGTTCTTATGATCATGGACAGAATGCTTACGGAACAGGAAGTCCGGCAGGATGCTGTCCTCAGACAGGCCTACATGGGCCTGACGCTTTATGAAGAATCCGCCGCGGCCGGTGTCAGTGTGCCCATGCGTGAGGATGCCGGGGAGAAGAAGGTCTATGTCCCATCCGTTGTGGTCCCGCTGGGCACGGACTGCATCATTCATGTCAATGGGGACAGTATGGAACCGACGTATCCCAACGGCAGCTATGTGTATGTGAATACAAAACAGGGCGTGCAGTACGGACAGACAGGCATTTTTATCGTGAGCGGGGCATCCTACATCAAGGAATATGAACCGGAAGGCCTTGTGTCCCATAACGCGCGGTACAAGACGATCCGGATCACGGACGGGAACGAAGTGCGCTGTTTCGGATGTGTGACCGGGATCGTGGGCGAGACGGACATGGCCAGGGGAGAACTGCTGGAAAAGCTTGAGCTCGCCTTCTCGGAAGGAAAAGACTGACTCCCGGTGCCATGCCAGACTGTATGAGGATACGCAGTCGGAAAAGCTGGCACGGGAGATGACAGCGGAACTCCGGAAGAAATTCGACAGCGGTCGGAATGGCAGTCCGCTCACACTGGACGGTGTGGGCTGGAGCCTGAAGTACAATCTCATGTGAGACCGTGTACTGAATCTCGGGCTTTTTGGTGACGCGTTCCATGCCCGGGAAATCAGAAGCTACCTGCCCCGGATTCGGACTTATGGTATCCCGCTGGACTCCCGCAGGAGCTATACCAGGAGTGACTGGGAATGCTGGTGCCGCCATGACGGATGACCCGGATACACGGCGTGCGTTCCTGGAGCCGCTTGTGCGCTACCTGAATGAAACATCCAGTCGTGTACCTTTCTCAGACTGGTATGATACACACAGCGGTAAGTATGAGGCATTCATTGCCTGCTCTGTACAGGGCGGTATCTTCACGCCGATGCTGAAGCCAGTTGCTGTAAACCGTCCCGCAAAAGGCAGTGATGAAGTCTGATCCGCCCCTGTCAGGAATATCCGAAACTACTTTGTGGCACCCTGCCTTAACGGCAGGGTGTTTGTGGTAATCGGAGGCTCATGAAACATGGGTTCGTTAGAAAAGGAGACCAAAACTGGCCGGAAAGATCAGGCAGATTGTTACAGAAATGGAAAACCGAAAACTGGGCCGCCGAGGAAATGCATTTTACTTTTGCTGCAATCACTCGTCAGTTCCATGGTGTAGTCTGCCGGAAAGCCTTTCATTCTGAAAAGGCTCTGAGTACGGCGAAAGTTGGCTTCAGATATCGGTGATCATTGGAAGAACGGAATCTAATGTTGATACCAGCTATATATACGAGGAATCTAATGCTAATTTTCAAGATAATATAGCATTACATTCTGACTTGTGATATGATGAATACGCACAGATTTCCATCCAAGGGAGAGTGACCATCGTGTACATGTACCGTAAGGTTTCTGAATATCTGAAGCAATGGAAGGACAGCAAATACAGAAAGCCTCTGATTATCCAAGGCGCCCGTCAGGTCGGAAAAACCTATGCTATTCTGGAGTTTGGACGTCAGCACTACGACAATGTTGCCTATTTCAATTTTCAGACCAGTGAATCACTGGCTGCGACCTTTGACGAAAGTATCAGCCCAGCATACCTTCTTCCGATTCTTGCACATATCAGCGGTCAGAGCATTACCAGAGGCAATACGCTGATCGTTTTCGATGAGATCCAGCTCTGTGAGCGGGCTGTCACTTCTTTGAAATACTTCTGCGAGGAGGCACCGGAATATCATGTGATTGCAGCCGGAAGTCTTCTGGGAGTCGCAGTCAACCGTGAGAAATACGCCTTCCCCGTAGGAAAAGTTGACCGCTATACAATGTATCCCATGGATATGGAGGAATTTCTTCTGGCTCTGGACGAGAAAGATCTTGTAGAACGGATTCATTGCTGTTTTGACGATAACAGTCCAATGCCTCAGGCGCTTCATGAGGCTGCCCTTAAACGCTACCGTCAGTATCTTGCGGTGGGTGGAATGCCGGAAGTTGTAGCCAGATTTATCGATACTCAGGATTATACTCAGGTCAGGCATGTGCTGGATACGATCCAGATGGATTATCTGGATGACATGAGCAAATATCAGGAAAGTGCAAACGAGATCAAAAAGACCCGGCTGACATATGGAACGATTGCCGTGCAACTTTCAAAAAAGAATACACGGTTTCAGTACAAGCTCATTAAGTCCGGAGCAAGAGCCGCTGAATACGAAAATGCAATAGAATGGCTTGTTTCTGCAGGCCTTCTGTCCCGCATTTACCGTGCGGAGAAAATCATCAAACCATTGGAAAATTATAAGGATATCGACGATTTCAAGATCTACCTTTCTGATATGGGACTCCTGGCAGCACAGAAAGATATCCGGGCCGACGACATCTTTTTCATGGAAAAAGAGCTTGCCGATTTCAAAGGTGGCATGACGGAAAACTATGTAAATACACAGCTTGTCAGAGCAGGATTCAAGCCGTATTTCTGGAAAAATGAGAAAGGCACCAGGGAAGTTGACTTCCTGATTTCTCTGAAAGGCAAGATCATTCCGATCGAAGTGAAAAGCGGTGAACACGTCACCGCAGTCAGCCTGAATGAATACATCAGACTGTTTAAGCCAACTTATTCTATTCGAATCTCCGAGAAGAATTTCGGCCTTGAGAACAGCATCAAAGCCGTTCCGCTATATGCTGTCTTCTGTATTCGTGATGATGCATGATGCTGCCCCGTATATGAATCGGGGGCTGATGCAGATCCTGATGTTTCTGCAACAGCCCCTGGTTCCGGCGGTATCAGGCCTGTGTCCGAATCCTGCCGGAGAAAGATCCATGTGGTTTATGGCCCGCAGCCGGCGCCTGCGGCTGCTTCCATTTCATATCGGTCAGATCAGAAATTATCCGTGTTGTAACTGTATTCCAGTACAGTGCTTTCGCCATTCTCGGT